>CBIMJO010000591.1:0-6411 GCA_966244135.1 uncultured Actinocrispum sp.
GGGCAGCGGATCAGCCTCGGGCTGTGGCAGCCGTCCCAGCCTCGTGCCGGGGCGGGTGTGCATCCGCATCCCCGTCCCGACAAGCGGTTTCGTCTCGACCTGCACCGCCATTTATGGGATGTGCGCAGGGCTGGTGAGCTGGGGGAGAGGTCCGGGCACTGGCACGCCGAGGCAACGGATTGGATTCCGGCCTCTGCCGTGCATCGGTGGATGGCGGAGGCGGCGCTGCTGCTGCGCGCGGATGGATGTGCGGACGGCGTCGTGGCCGTGCGGCTCGGTTCCCGGCGCCGATTGGTGCTGAACCTGGACAGGCAGAGGATCACTGCGGCTCCCGCGAGAGGCCGTGTGTTGCCGGTCTTGCCTGACGCGGCGACGTGGGTGCCACCTGATGTGGAGTTGTTGCACGCCGGGTTGATCGACGCCGATCGGTTGCATCCGCTTGTCGCGTCGGCGCTCGTCCCGGGCCATCGGCCGACCGGTGCGGCACGAAGTCCAGACAGTGCAAGGGGTGCGCGTTTCGTGGAGTGCCGTGGCGCCACGCACCGGATCGGCGTGGTGAACGGGGTGTTCGTCCCGCTGGACCACGACCCCGACGAGATCAGGCGCGAGGAACTGCTTGTCGCGTTGGGTGGTCCCGGACTGCCGTGTCTGCAAGCGATCGACACGGCACACCGCGCTCCGGAAAGTCTGGTGGACGTTCGCGCCCGGCTGGACCACGGCGACGTCGCCGGTGCCCTCGACGCGGTCGAAGGTCTGCTCGGACCGGACGCCCTGCTGCGCAGCGGCGCACTGCGCGATGAGCTGGAAACGGCGGTGCACCGCCAAGTGGCGCACGGCCTGTACCGGGCCGGACTCGTCAAACACATCCCGCCCGCGTCCACTCTGGACAAACCCCGCCGCAACGCCCGCGCCCATCCTCGCCACGCGCTCTCTCGCTGACCGTATCCCTCCCTTGGCCGTCGCACGGCCCCCGACACGACCAAAGGTGATCAAACATGCCTACTGCCATGGACATCCGGCCGCTGGACGTCGCTGCCGATCTGCTTTCCCTGTTGCACAACACGAACACCGAACCGCGTGCCGACACCCAGCTGGAAGCCTTGACACTGGCCGTGTCCGCCGACTTGCCGGTGCTGCTGTGGGGCGAACCGGGAATCGGCAAGACCGCGGCGCTGAACCAGCTTGCCGAAGCTCTCGAACTGCCACTGACCACGGTGATCGCCAGCGTGCACGAGCCGTCCGACTTCTCCGGTCTGCCAGTCATCGGCGATGACCCTGCGGTGCAGGGGGTTCCGATGGCCCCGCCGGACTGGGCCGTGCGCCTGGTCCGGGCCGGGCACGGGCTGTTGTTCCTGGATGAGCTGTCCACTGCGCCGCCTGCCGTCCAGGCAGCGTTGCTGCGGGTGGTGCTCGAGCGGCGGGTTGGCGCGCTGAGACTTCCGCCGGGTGTCCGGATCGTGGCCGCCGCCAATCCCCGGTCCTCCGCGGCGGACGGCTGGGAGCTGAGCCCGCCGCTGGCCAACAGGTTCATCCATCTACAGTGGACATATGACCACGAGGTCGTCGTCTGCGGACTGGGCGGGACTTGGCCACAGGCAACGCTGCCACAGCTGAACCCGGGGCTGCTGCACGACGCGGTGGCGTTCGCCCGCCGGGCGGTGTGCGAGCTCCTGGCCGCCCGTCCCGCACTCGTGCATCAACTGCCCAAGAACGAAGCACGCCGCGGCGGTCCGTGGGCTTCACCACGCAGTTGGGAGATGGCACTGTGCCTGATCGCTTTCGCCACCGCCGCCAGCGCTTCCCGGGATGTGTTGTCCATGCTGGTGCGGGGCGCGGTGGGTGACGGGCCGGGCCTGGAGTTACTGGCTTTCCTGGACCGGATGGACCTGCCGGACCCCGAGGTGCTGCTCGCGGATCCGGCGGCGGCCGTTCTGCCCGAGCGCGGCGACCTGCGCCAGACGGTGCTCGATGGTGTGGTGGCGGCGGTGCGCAAGCGGCCGGAGCAGGCTCGCTGGGACGCAGCGTGGTCGCTGCTGGTGCTGGCGTTGGAGACCGGTGCCCCGGACTTGGTGGTCGTCCCGGCGGCGACGCTCGCCGCGTTGCGCCGCGACGACTGGCAGGTTCCGGTGGCGATCGAGCGGCTGGCGGGCGCGGTGTCGTTGTCACAGCGGGCGGACCTGGCGGGTGCGTCTCGATGACGCCGCGCAGCCTGGACGAGGAGAAGCTGTTCGCCGCCCGGTTGCACGCGGTCCGGTGCCGGCCTTATCTGGCGACGGCGTTGTTCGCACTGTCTACAGTGGAGTCTCGGCGAGTGCCGACGATGGCTGTGGATCGCTATTGGCGTTGTTATGTCTCACCGGCGTTCGTGGACCGCACCCCGGTGGAGGAGCTGGCCGGGGTCTGGGTGCACGAGGTGTCCCATCTGCTGCGCGACCATCACGTGCGCAGCGACCGGTTGGCGGTCAAGCACGAACTGACCGGGCCGGGGGAGCGGCTGCGGATGAACATCGCCGCGGACTTCGAGATCAACGACGACGTGTTCGGCGACGGGTTGCCACGGCCCAAGGACGCCGTCCACCCGGCGCTGCTCAGGTTGCCCGAGGCACTGTTGATGGAGGAGTACCTGCTCCGGTTCCAGCTCGGGCGGTACACCAACGGATGGGCCTGGCTGGACTGTGGCAGCGGCGCGGACGGGCTGGAGCGGGACTGGGATCTGGGCGCCGACGGGGCGCACGGGCTCACCGCGCAGGAACGAGACGCCGTCCGGTTCCGGGTGGCGGAGGGCATCGCCGCCCGTCCGGGGGACGTTCCGCAGGGCTGGCAGCGGTGGGCGGAGGAGGCGTTCCATCCGCCACAGCCGTGGCGGGAACTGTTGGGAGCGGCCGTCCGTACGGCGGTTTCCAGCCACGGCGTGGGTGAGGACTACACCTATGGCCGCCCCTCGCACCGGTCGGCCGGCCTGCCCCGCGTCATCCTGCCGAGCCTGCGACGCCGACCACCTTGTGTCTGCGTGATCGTCGATACCTCCGCATCGGTCAGTGATACCGAACTGGGCAGCGCGATCCTCGAGATCGCCGCGATCGCCCGCGCTGTGGGCGGTCGTCGCGACCTTGTCTCGGTGCTGTCCTGCGACGCGGCCGCTCACATCACCCAACCTCTGTGCCGCGCCGAGGGAATCCCCCTGATCGGCGGCGGTGGCACAGACCTCCGCGCCGGGTTCGCCAAAGCCCTGCGTTCCACCCCTCACCCCGACGTCATCGTCGCCCTCACCGATGGCCAAACCCCCTGGCCCAGAACACAACCACCCTGCCGGACCGTCATCGGCCTGTTCCCCCGGCCACGCCCATCAGGAGAGGACAATCCCAACTACAGGCCGGATACCCCACCCCCATGGGCGCGGGTGGTCTCCGTCGGCTGATTACCTCACAGGCTGTGGACGATGCCGCCGTCGCACCGGACGGCGGTTCCGGTGATGTAGGAGGCCAGGTCGCTGCAGAGGAAGGCGCCCACAGCGGCGAACTCGGGGACGGTGCCGAAGCGCCGCATCGGGATCTCGGCGGCTTCCTCGGTCTGGATCTCCGCCGCGGTCCGGCCGGTGCGCTGGGCCTTGATGGCTTCGTTGGCGTCTCTGCGTGCGGTGCGGAACCCGCCGGCCAGCAGTAGGTTCACTGTCACGCCGTCCTCGGCGATCTGCGTGGCGAGGGTTTTGAGGTAACCGCCGAGCGCGGCGCGGCCGATGTTGGACAAGGTCAGGATCGGCAGTGGTTCCTGCAGGCTGGTCGCGGAGATCGACAGGATCCGTCCCCAGCCGCGTTCGCGCATTCCGTTCACCACCAACGAAACGAGCTTCTGTTGTGGACCGATGAGCGAGGCCACGGCGGTCTCGATGTCCTGGCTGGTCACTTCCAGTGCGGTGCCCGGCTTGGGGCCAGGGCCGTTGAGGACCAGGATGTCCACCGGGCCGAAGGCGTCCGTGGCGGCCTGGACGATCTGTTCGGGACCGTCCTCGCTCATCAGGTCCACGCCGAGGCCGATCGCCGAGGGCAGGTCCGCGGCGATGCTCTTGGCCAGCTCCGCCCGCCGCCCGGTCACCACCACGTTCGCGCCTTCCGCCCCGAGCGCCCGAGCCACCCCCTCACCCAACCCGGCCGTGGACGCGCACACCACCGCGGTCCGGCCCGCGATCTTCAGATCCATGGTTCTCCTCCGCCCATCTCCCGGTGCGGCAGCTAGGACAAGGCCGAATGCCGCGTTGTGACAACGGCTCGAGAACATCGTCCACTGTGGAGGTGGGATGTTGGGATTTCACGGACTGCGTTGGACGTGAAAGAGCCGTGAAATCGCGGCGTGCTCTAGTTCGCCGGAAGTCTGCCCGCATGGGGGGACTCTGGCATGTGGAGGACGCGCCAGATATGTCTTATTCGTCCGCTAGTCGACGTTACCGCCGCCTGAGATGGGCGATTGCGGGGACCGCGGTGGCGGTTGCCGCGGGATTGATCCCGATCATCGGAACACCTGTGGCGGTGCAGGTTTCCGGCGCGCCGCTCCAGGGCGCGTCGGCCGAGGCCGTCGCCTCGTACGCCGCCAAACAGGGCAACCACGCTGTGCTCGTGGACAGCGCCACCACCGAGACTTCGGAGACCGTCGCCAACCCGGACGGCACGTTCTCCCGCACCACGCGCGCGCAGCCGGTACGGGTACGCCGTGGTGCGCAATGGATTCCGGCGGATGCCGCCCTCACCCGGCAGCCGGATGGATCATGGGTCCAGAACGGCGGTGTGGCCGAGGCGACGCTGTCCGGGGAGCGCACCGGCCCCGGGGAACCGTTGCTGCGGTTGACGAAAGACGGGCTGGGCACCGGCCTGGACTGGCTGGGAGACCTGCCGAAACCGGTCGTGCACGGGTCTACCGCGACGTACCCGGAGGTGCTGCCCGGCGTCGACCTGGTCGTTGAGACCACCGTGGACACTGCGTACCAGGCCGTCGTGGTGAAGACGCCTGATGCCGCGCAACGCGTCGCCAAGCTCACCATGGGACTCCCGGTGCACGGGCTGACCGTGACCAAGGCCGCCGACGGATCGCTGCACGCGCGCGACGCCAAGGGGCAGGACGTGTTCGTCGCGAAGGCACCCCGGATGTGGGACTCGTCGGGGCTGGCGCCGGGCGAGACCGACCTGCTGCGCGGCCCGGCCGCGGGCGGCCGCAGCGCGAACGTCGCCACCACCCTGGACGGCGACCGGATCACGCTGGAGCCCGATCAGAACCTGTTGTCCGCCAAGGACGCCCGGTACCCGCTGTACGTCGACCCGACGTGGCAGCCGAAGTACTGCGACCAGTGCGGCCGCAACCACTGGCTCGTGCAGTTCGCGTGTGGCGCCGCGAAGCGTCCCGCGGACGCCTTGTGGGACAGCGACTCCGAGCTGCGGGTCGGGTACGTCGCCGACGGCACGTCCTCGTGCGAGCAGCACCTGGTGACCGCGCGGTCGTTCGTGGAGCTGAACCTGGGCGGCCTGGGCGGTAAGGAGATCGTCGGCTCGTCGCTGACCCTGAACACTCGCACGACTGCACACCCGATGCCATCAACAACGTGCACCTCGTGGGTGTCATCGGCAACGGGCTGAAGTTCGGCAGCGGGCCGCCGACGTACGACTACATCGGCTCGGTCCAGTGCGGCACAAACGTCGGCTTCGACACCACCGGCCTGGTGGACCGGCTCGTGAAAGCCGGTGGGCCGACGTTCACCGTGGGGATCCTCTCGCCGGACGAAGGCAACTTCCACACCTGGAAGCGCTACTCGCCCCAGGTCGGTTTCACGGTCACGTACAACTCATCGCCCAACCCCATCCGCAACCTGCAGATCTACAACGGCACGCAGGGGTACCTGTGCGTCCAGGGCTCGGCCCGCCCCGTGTTGGGCCGGACGAGCACGCACTACATCGCCAAGGCGAACGTCTCCGACCCGGACGGCGGCATGCTGGGCAGTGCGTTCCGCGTGTACCGCGTGCCCAGTCCCAAGAAGTACGACTGGGACGGCTCGGACGCCGTGATGGACAACGTGCCGAGCGACACCAACGCCACGCACCAGAACGCGCACGCCGAGCTGACGACGTCGACGCTCACCAAGGACGGCGTCTACGCGGTCGACGCCCACACGTGGGACGGCCGTGCCCCTTGGGTGTGGACCGCGCCGTGTGAGTTCGAGCTGGAGCTGACCGCGCCGAAGAACCCGGCGATCACCTCGGATGTGTACCCGGGCGGCGCGTGGGGCGGCGGCCCAGGGCAGGCGGGCCGGTTCACGTTCACGGTCGCCGGCTCGCCCACCTCGGTCGACCACTACGTGTGGCGCCTGGACAACAGCACCGCGTCGCGACGCTCGCCCAGCTTCCGGATGCCCTCGGCGCCCGCCTTGTC
>CBIMJO010000592.1:0-6408 GCA_966244135.1 uncultured Actinocrispum sp.
CGACGGCGCCCGCGAGCCGGGAGGCGGCCCGCGAACGCCGTCGAGGCATGACCGGACCTGCCGCTCCCCTGGGGCGGCAGGTCCGTTGGTATTAACGGGAAATGGCGTTCACCATCTCCGCGTTGGCGGTGTCGCCGGACAGCTCCCACGCGAAGACCCCGCCCAAGCCCTGGGATTTCGCGTAGCCGGCCTTCGACGCGGCGGTCTCCGGGGTGTCGTAGCTCCACCATTGGGTTCCGCAGTGGGCGTACGCCGTGCCGGCGATCTTGCCGTTGGCGGGGCACTTGGTCTTCAGGACCTTGTAGTCCTCCGACCCCGCCTCGTAGGTGCCCGGAGCCGGGCCGGTCGCGGTGCCACCGGGCTGCTTCTGGGTCACGCCGTCCCAGCCGCGGCCGTAGAAACCGAGACCCAGCAACAACTTCTGGTTCGGCACGCCGGTCTGGCGGAGCTTCTGGATCGACGCGTCGGTGTACACCGGCGCCGGAATCCCGGCGTACGACCGCAAGGGGGAGTGCGGTGCGGTCGGGCCCTGGGCGGACCAGGTACCGAAGTAGTCGTACGTCATCACGTTGTACCAGTCGACGTACCTGCCGGCTCCGGCGTAGTCGGTGGCGTCGATCCGGCCACCGGGCGTGTTGTCCGCCGTGATGGCCGCGGTCACGAGCTTGCTGGGGCCGAACTTGGCCCGCAGCGCGGACATCAGGGCGGTGAACGCTTGCGGGCCACTGGTGTCGCACGCGAGCCCGCACGCGTTCGGGTACTCCCAGTCGATGTCGATCCCGTCGAACAGACCTGTCCACCGTGGATCGAACACCAGGTTGTAGCAGGACTCGGCGAAGGCGGCCGGGTTCTTGGCCGCTTCGGTGAACGGGGGTGAGAAGGTCCAGCCGCCGAAGCTCCACAACAGCTTCAGGTTCGGGTGGAGCTTCTTCAACTGCAGGAACTGGTTGAAGCTGCCGTGCAGGTCACCGGTGTCCGCGACACCGCTGACGCTCATGGCCGCGTCGTAGGGCTGCTGATAGTCGACCAGCGGGTCGCCGACCGCGCACTTGCCGTCCACGATGGTGCCGAAGGCGTAGTTGATGTGGGTCAGCCGGGCCGCGGCGCCGGATGTCTCGATGTCCTTCACATGGTAGTTCCGGTCGTAGACACCCCAGTCGGTGAAGTACGCCATCACCTTGCGCGGTGGTGCGGCGTCCGCCATGGGGGCGAGCATCGAGAACACCAGCGCGAGGACGGCGCCCAGCACAGGGAGGCGTTTTCTCAACGGACATGTCCTTTGGTCGCGGGGACATGATCACCCTAGAGGGTCTAGACCATTCCGCGGCATGTCCGGCGGGGCAGGGGTCGAGGGCATTTCCGGGCAATGGTCTGGACCAGGGTGATTGACCACTGAGGACGACCAACGGGAGCCGATGCCTTGCCGTTCATGGGTTCGGCGTGCGCTCCTGTCGTTCCGGGCCAGGGTTTCCCGGGACCGGGTCATGCGAGAACGGCGGCCCGTCGAGGGCCGCCGCTGTTCACGCTGTGTGGTTCAGAACTGGTCGCTCTTGGTCAGCTCGTGCTCGAACGAGTCCGCGCGGGAGACGAGGACCTTCAGCGGCCGGTCGAACTCCTCCAGTACGCTCAGGTCGGCCAGCGGCACCGTGTGCTTGATCAGCGCGACCCCGTCCACCACCGCCGCGCCGCCCACCAGGCACGTGCCCGCGAGCTCCAGCAGCCGCCGCAGGTCGATCCTGTCCGCCCACCCCACCGGCGACGAGATCTCCACCCAGTCGGCGCCGTCCGTGTCAGGCACGTGGTGCACCGACACCTGCTGGGTACGGCCGTCCTCGGCGTCCAGCCGGAAGCGCAGCCACCCGTCCGTCTCCTCCAGCACCTCGTACCGCAACCGGACGTAGTTGATCACATCGGTCCAAGTCGTCACCCTGGTCGCCTCTCACGCCGCCATCGCACCCAACCGCGAGCATCTCATGACCCGCCGACTCCCCGCACGCCTACCGCCCATCCGGGGCCAGGACATTGGGCGAGGCAGGTGGTTGCGGATCACGAACCTATTACCTAAAGTGTTTGTCCATCTTTTCTCTAATGCATCCTTTTGGGTGAATTGGGACTCGCGGATCGGTGGAGTCTGGGTATGTTTTGCTGCGAAAGGCTGGATCCGTCAGAAAGGGTGGGCTGGAGTTGGATACTTCGTCATTCTTTGCGACTGGTGGCGGTAATGGGGGAGATGGGGGCGAGAATGGCAGCGGTGTCGACGGGTAGCCCAGTGAAGATATCTTATCCGGAAAAGACGTTCAGTGGTGGTTCGGGCGGAGCGATCGGGCGCCCTTCCTCTTCAACTCCAACCTGATCCCGGCCTTGTGGTCAGCCGGAAGGTCGACGGCCTCGAATAGATAGCGTTCCTGGCCGTCGCCATTCCGGATCGCTTCGGTCCGGAATCCGTCATCCCGTTGATGGAAGCCGACGGGCTCATAATATGCATACTGGCCGGGTGGCAGTGCGATCTCGTATCGGGCATACTGTACGGGTTGAACGAATGCAAGCGTGAAGTCGTCCGGTTTGCCGTCGATCAATGGTCGAGACTTTCCTGGCCATTTCCATTCGATAGTGAAACTTATCTCCGTGCCGAGTCGTGGCGGCGTCGAGAAATGGATGATCACCGACAGCACGCCGTCTCTGACCCAAGTGCACGTCCGGTCCAGGCTCGTGCCTGGCACACCGCCCACCAGCGTGTTCCGTACGGACAGCCGTACCTTCCGGCGGAACTGGGCCGGCTGATCCCACCCGCAGCCGAACCCCAGCCGGATGACCTGGAGATCGCACGTCAGCACCCGGGCCCGGACGGTGATGACCTCGGCCGTGTCGCCTCCAGGCCCGATGAGCGCCTGTTGGTTCCATGCGATCACCTGGTAGGTGGGCTTCAATTTGTCGATGATCGTGCTATAGCGCGACACCAGGCGTTTGTGGGTGTCCAGTTGGCTGTGCAGGGAGCGGCGGTCGGCCAGCAGGAGCAGTACCAGGCCGAGCAGTAGCAGAAGCACAACGCCGATCACTCCCGCGCGCACTGCAACCCCGTCCACCGCGACGCCGAGCAGTGCCGCGAAACCGAGCAGGCCCAACACGGTCCGCACGACCACTGGCGTGCCCTCCCCGGCGAGGTCGCCAGCGAGCCAGGCGACGAAGCTGCGCAACATGCCGACCCTTCCCCGAGCCTGAGCATGCCGCCGCCCCTCGCCGACATCAGCAGGGTAAGCCCCGGCCGTCCGGCGCTGTGCGGGATTGGGCCGAACGGGGAACCCGTGCTGGTGCTTGAATGACGTGGGCGATCTTCACGAACTAAGGGGTGTCGATGGTCGAGGTTGTCGGGGCCGGGTTTGGGCGGACGGGGACGGCGTCGCTCAAGAAGGCGCTGGAGATGATCGGGTTCGATCCGTGTCACCACATGGTCGAGGTGATCAAGGATCCGGGGACGGCGGCCGGGTGGACCGCGGCGCTGGGCGGGGACAGTTCGGCGCTGCAGAGTGTCCTGGCGCGGTACCGGGCGGTAGTGGACTTTCCCGGGGCGTTGCTGTGGCGGGAGTTGCTGGAGCTGTACCCGCAGGCCAAGGTCGTGCTCACGGTGCGGGATCCGAAGAAGTGGTACGACAGTGCCGCTGCCACGATCCTGCGCCAGGACACCCGTGGCGAGATGACCGAGCACTTCGCCAAGAACCCGGCGATGGCGGACTTCCCCGCCTTCCGCGAAGCGATGGGCGCGCGGGGGTTCCGGCGGGATCTCACCGAGGACGAGGCGATCGCGTTCTTCAACCAGCACAACGAGACCGTGCAGGCCACTGTGGAGGCCGACCGTCTGCTGGTCTACCAGGTCGCGCAGGGATGGGGACCGCTGTGCGAGTTCCTCGGAGCCGATGTACCCGACGCCGAGTTCCCGCGGGTCAACGAGTCCGCGTCGTTCCAGCAGAACGTCCAGCGGCTGGTCGAGACCGGCGTGGCCGACTTCGAGTGACACCGTGCTCACGGTGAAGGTACTGGGCCCGGTCGAGGTTCTGCGCGGGGACACACCCGTGGATCTCGGCGGCGCGGTGCCGAGACGGCTGCTGACGGCCCTGGTCGCCGCCGGCGGCCAGACCGTGCCCGACGACGTCCTGGTGGACGCGATCTGGGGCGCCGACCCGCCCGCGAAACCCGCGGGAGCGCTGCAGGTCTATGTGTCCCGCCTGCGTGCGGCGTTCGGGCCGGACGGCCGTGACCAGCTCAAACGCGACAGCAGCGGCTACCGGGTCGACATGCGCACCGACGCGGGCGAGTTCGCGTCCACAGTGGACCGAGGCCGTCGCGAACTCGCCGAAGGCCGGCCACAGGAAGCCCTCACCACGCTGACCGAGGCCCTCAAGCTGTGGCGAGGAGAGCCGTACGCCGGTCTGAGCACCGCCGAAGCCGCCCGGACCCGTCTGCACGAACTCAGGGAATCCGCCCAGGAAGAGCGGGCGGCCGCGCGGCTGGCCACCGGAGACGTCCCGGGAGCGGTCGCCGACCTGGAAGAGCTCGTCCGCGCGGCCCCGCTGCGGGAGCGCCGCTGGGCCCTGCTGATCCTCGGCCTCTACCGCTGCGGCCGGCAAGGCGACGCCCTCGCCGCCGTCCGCCGCGTACGGACGATCCTGGCCGATGAGCTCGGCGTCGACCCTGGCGCCGAACTCCAGGACCTCGAACGCCAGGTCCTCGCCCACGACCCCGGCCTGCGCACCTCCCCGGTCCGCAAGCCGCTGACCAGCTTCCGGGGCCGCGACGACGAGCTGAAATCGCTTACTGACCGGCTCACCGAGCACCGCCTGGTGAGCTTGATCGGCCCGGCGGGAGTCGGCAAGACCAGGCTCGCGGTCGAGTACGGCGCCACCTGGTTCGCCAAACTCGCCGACGTCAGCCGGCCGGCGGCGCTGCCCAGCGTGGTGGCCGACGCGATCGGCCTGGTCGCGGTGCACGACGACCCCGTCGACGCGATGATCCGCGCGCTCACCGGCCGCCCGGGGATCCTCGTTTTGGACAACTGCGAGCATGTCGTCGACGCCGCCGCGGACCTCGCGGTCGCGCTGCTCGAGGGCTGTCCGCAGCTCACGATCCTGGCCACCAGCCGCGAACCCCTCGACGTCGACGGTGAGGTCACCGTCCCGGTGAACCCGTTGCCGCTCAACCATGCCGTGGCCTTGCTGGTCGACCGCGTGCGAGCCGTCCGTCCAGGATGGACACCCGAACAGGACGAACTCGAGGACGCCCAACGGATCAGCGAGGCACTCGACGGCCTGCCGCTGGCGATCGAACTGGCCGCGGCGCGCGCCCGGATGCTCGCGCTCGGCGAGATCGCCGCCCGCCTGGACGACCGGTTCGCGCTGCTCGGCCCCGTTCCCAAGGGCTCGGTGACCGCGCACGCCACCCTGGAGGCGGCGATCGGCTGGAGCGTCGACCTGCTGTCCACGGTGGACCGCGAACTCCTGCTGCGGCTGTGGCCGTTCGAAGGCGGGTTCACCCTCCAAGCCGCACAGGCGGTCGGCCAGGGCAGTGCGGTGGCGACGCTGGAGTCACTGTCCTCATTGGTCAGTCGTTCGGTGGTGTCCGCGGACACGAGCGAGATCCCCACCAGGTACCTGCTGCTGGAGAGCGTGCGTGCCTACTGCCGTTCGCGGGACCCGGACCCGGCGGCCACCCGGCTGGCGCACGCGCGATGGGTTCGCGGCCTGGCCGACGACTGTGTCGCGGCGATGCGGACCAGGCAGGCCGGCCCGTTCCTGCGTGGTCTCGCGCGGGAGCTGCCGAACATCCGCGCCGGTGTGGCGCACGACCTCGACCACGACCCGAACGCGGCGATGCACATGCTCGCCGGGTTCGGCCTGTTCCTGACCCGGGTCGTGCACAACACCGAAGCCCTGCACTGGGTCCGCGCGGTCAGCGAGGCCGCGCCGGACGCGCCGGTGATCGACCGCGCCCGCGTCGCGATCAACCTGGTGGCGTTGAACGATTTCGCCGGGAACTTCGACGAAGCCCGCCGGCTCGTCGCCCAGTTCGCGGACACGGTGTTCGCCGAGTTCACCGAAGAACACGATCCGCTCGACCGCGGCGAGCTGCACTATTTCCTCGGCTACTCCGCCGTTGAGACCCGGCACGTCGGCATCGCCCTGGACCAGGCTCAGAAAGCCATCGAGGTCGGCACGAAGAGCGGGATCCGGTGGGTGGCCGGAGCCGGGCGGGTCGTGCACGCGGTCGCCCGTGCCCTGCAGGCCCTGCTCGACGACGACCTCGACACACTGGCCGAAGCCGCTCGCGAGGCACACGGGATCGCGCGCGGCTGGACCAGCGGCTGGGCGAACGCCGTCCTCGCCGAGGCCTACCTCCGCGATCCCGAAGGCCCCGCCG
>CBIMJO010000593.1:0-6406 GCA_966244135.1 uncultured Actinocrispum sp.
GGGTCAGCTCGGCCGCTCCGTGCACGACGACCGCCACACGATAAGCCGAAGGCTCAGGAAGCAGAAGTGCCCGCAGGGCAAGGGCATCGAGGCTGCCCGTTGTACGGAACGCACGAGTCAGGTCCCGGGTCAACGCGGCCGGATCGCGATCCGCCGTGGCCGCAAGACATGCGAACTCGTCGGCGACCAGCTCCACCAACGACAGGTCGACGGTGGCGTGCCACGCTTCGGAAAGGGCGTCGTCCAGCAGCGCGTGGATCTTGGGGAGCCGCGTTTCGACGTCCGACGCCGTCCGCACGGCCAGATCCTTCACGTCCCCGAGCGGATTGGACTGAACAGCGAACACCGACGCGGCGTCCACCAGCGACTGACGAAGATCCACAAGAACGTCCTTGTCGCCCCAACGCGCCACGGCATACGCGGCCGACTCGCAATGTGCCCGCACCAGAGCGCGCCCCGGCTGGCCGGTCTCGGCGAAGCCGGACAACACCGCCTGGACCCGGGGCAGTTCGGCCGACATGCTCCCGAGGCTGGACACGTGCTGGCTGAACAACGACGTCTTGCTGACCGCACGCAGGATTCGCTGCACCAGGTACGTCTGACCCGCGCCCGCACCGAAGCGCCGCAGCTCGGCGAGCAACCGGTGATCGAATCCACTGAAAGCCACGCGGCAAACCTATAAGCAGACCCTGTTCCCGCTCCAACGATAACCGCGCCGGACCGCGAGCCGGGCGGTCAGCGGATCGATCCGTGCGGCAGGACGGCGTGCACTCCCCAGGTCTTGTTGGCGACCTGGGTGATCCGCAGGTCGACGACTGGGCTGGCGAGGGCGAGCGCGGTCGGCCGGTCCACGTCGTAGAGCCGCTGCATCCAGGTCGTCATGGCGTCCAGCGCGTCGGCCATCGCCTCGTCGAGTGTGCCGAACCCGAACGTGACCCGACCCTCTGGCGTCTCCGCATGGATACCCGGAACCACCGGATCCACCGACAGCCCGAGGATCACCCCGGTGGTCATCGAGCACTCGATCGCCGTCCCGGCGACTTCGCCGTGGCCCTGCGCCGCGTGGCCGTCGCCCAGGTGCAGCATCGCTCCAGGCACCGTGACCGGCAGGAACAACGTGGACCCCACGACAAGGTCACGGCAGTCGATGTTGCCCCCACCGACAGCTCTCGGCGGAATGGTCGAGTGCGGCCCCGGCTCGACGGGCGGAATGCCGACAACACCAAGGAAAGGCGCGATACCGACAGTGTGGCCGAGGTTGCTGGTGGCCGTGGTGTCGTCGATGTCCCACGTCAGCCATACGCCCGGTCCACCGGCTACGCCCAGTCTGCGGTAGAGCGCGTCGTCCCTTCTGCCCGCGGCGGTCCAGCCCCAGTCCCCCGGCGTGATCGACGTGAAGTGCACCTGCAGGACCGCGCCCGGCTCGGCGCCGCGTACCTCGATCGGGCCGGTCAGGCAGTGCCCGCGTCGCTCCGGGAACATGGTGGGGCCCTGCACCCTTCGTTCCAGGTAGCCCGCCGCGTCGAGCGAACTGACCACAATGGAATCTCCGGGGTCCACTGTGAGCACAGGCGGAGTGTCCCGATCGAACACATCCACGGTGGTCTCCCGAGTCGCCGGGAGCTGGTATTCGGCCACGAGTCGTCTCCTAAGGCGTGCACGTAGGAGGGCCTAGTGGAGCATGGACCCGGCGGTCGGTTCCAGGCGGACCGTCGACTCGCTTTCGCCTGTCAGTGCCGAAACGACGTCCGCCATGGCCGCGCACCCGGGATGCCGATGGACGGCATTCAGCACGCTGTCACGATCGGCGGTGTCCTCGAACCGCCGGATCCAGACGAAGCTGTCCTCGTCGCCGGTCACGGTGAACGATCCCACGACCCGCATCCCCATCTCCTGGTGCAGCGGAATGACGGTCTGGTCCATGTAGCGGGCCAGCTCGGCGCCGTGTCCAGGGCGGGCGTGCTCGGTGCGGATCTCGTAGAACATCGGTGGTTCTCCTCTGCGGCGGTCAGGGTCGCGGTGTGGTGCGTGCGGCGGCAAGTGCGTAGATGTCCGGCGATCCGTCCCAAGGTGCGGTGCGCAGCACGGCCCAGTGCCGGATCAGCCAGTGCCCGCCGAGCTTGCGCAGCTTCAGCTGCCAGTAGCCGCGCATCGTGCAGTGGTCGATGACTCCGGGGCCGGCCGGGACGTGGTGGTAGGCGACCATGTGCGTGCGGCACTCCGCGTCCTCGCCGGACAACCGCACGACCAGGTTGGTGGCGGCGTGGTGGGTGCAGTCGAAACCGTCCAGGGTCCTGCGGGCGAGGTCGACGAGGTCCGCCGCCGCCAGGGTCTCCGGTGGCCTGCCGTGGTGGTGGGTCGACAGATCCAGCACCACCTCGTCGGCGAACAGGCGCCGCAGAGCGGCCCAGTTCCGATCGTCCTGGGCGTGGGCCAGACCGGCGACCACATCGGCGATGGCCGCCCGATCCACCAAGTCCTCGATCGCGCTCATTCGAGCTCCCCGGCTTCCGTCGTGTGGTGCGTGTGCGGTCGTTCGATCAGCGGCAGGATCAGGCGGCTGGGGTGGGCCGGTCCGTGGTGGACCCGGTTCACCGCGACGGCCAGGTCGTCCTCGCCGTCGGTGGCGAGCGTCCCGCCCGTGTTGGTGTTGCGGTCGTACCGGGGAAAGTTGCTGCTGGAGACCTCGAGCCGGATGCGGTGGCCCGGCAGGAAGACGTTCGCGGTGACGCACATGTCGATGGTGAGCTCGCAGATCTGCCCCGGCTCCAGGAGCGTGGGGCCGGTGAGTGAATCGCGGTAGCGGACGCGCTGGATGCCTTCGCACAACAGGATCGCCTTGCCGTCGGGATGCACGTCGACGAGTTTGCCGGTGAAGTCGGTGTCCGGCACGGAGGACGACACATGCAGCACGAGGGTGACGTGACCGGTGACCTCCACGGGACGCTCGATCACGGCTGTGGTGAAGCACAACACGTCGTCACGTGTTTCGACCGGTGCCTGGTCGGCTGGTCCGGGGTAGGCACCGGACGCCGCGGCGAGCACGGTGCCGCCCAGGCTGGGGACCGGGTGGCGTGGGTCGTAGACGAAGGTGTCGGTCGCGTCCGCCGAGGGGGTTTCGCGCGTGAGGACGCCGTTGCCGGTGGCGGTGTTGGCCCGGCCGCCGTTGATGAAGAAGCCGGTGTAGCGGGTGTCCGGCAGTGGCCAGTCGACCTCGTCGCGCCACTGGTCGACGCCCATGACGAAGATCCGGACCCGGTGGGTGTCGCCGGCGTGCTCCGTCCGGCGGCGGACCCAGCGGTCGAAGAACAGCAGGTGTGCCTCGGTGATGCCGGCGGCCTTGATGCTGCCGGCGAGCCCGAACGAACGATCGGGATAGGTGCCGAGGTCGGTGCCGTCGGCGTGCGACCACGGGCCGATGAGCAGCCGCTGGCCGTCACGGGCCTCGGCGCTGCCACCGTGACGGCGCATCATCGTGTAGGACCGCACGGTCTCGCCGATGAACACGTCGTACCAGCCTCCTACTTGGAGCGCTGGGACCGTGATGCGATGACAATGGTCGATCGCGGAGATCTCCTGCCAGAAGGCGTCTCGTTCCGGATGGTCGAGCACCTGGCGGAGCCAGGGCAGGCAGCGGGTCAGCGTGCGCCGGCCGGCGATCGGCAGCGGTTCGTGCAGGGACCGCGGATCGGACAGGCTTGCCATCAATGCTCCGGCGTCGGCGGGGTCACCGTGTCCACCGGCGAGGTCGCGGCGGAGGTTGCGCAGGGCCGACAACGTGCCCCAGGTCAGGACGGCGTCTTGCGACAACGCACCACCTGGCGAGCGCCATGGAGCCGCGTAGGGGTCGGCGGAACTCATCACCGGGGCGATCGCCCGCAGCACCGGCTCCTCGTGCGCAGCTGCCTGCCACTGCGCGAAACCCATGTACGAGCCACCCCACATGCCGACCGCGCCGTCACACCACGGCTGCCCGGCGAGCCACGCGAGGGTGTCGAGGCTGTCCGTCCTTTCGGGACTGTGCGGCGCGAAGGTTCCGGGAGAACGCGACGTGCCACGGACATCCTGTGCCACCACCGCGTATCCGGCTCCGACGAGTGCGAACACGTCCGGGAGCTTCGGATTGCCGTACAGTCCGGCGTCGTCCTTGCCATAGGGCGTACGGACCAGCAACGCGGGAAACGGTCCCGGCCCGTCCGGTCGCCACACGTTGGTGGCCAGCGCGACACCGTCGCGCATCGGCACCGGCACGTCCACCTCCACCGTGAATGTCATGCCCGCACCTGGTTTTCGCCGGGTGTGGTGGCCGCCGGGGTGATCATCCAGTGGCTGAACGCGGCGTAGTGCCGCGCGAACTCGTGTGGCGTGGGTGCGTGTTCCACCGCCGCCGACAGTTCGGCGGCGTGGGCGTACCGCGGGATCCGATCCGCCTCGTAGGCGGCCAGTGCCGCGCGCACGTCGCCGGCCGGAGCCAGCAGGCGGCCGAGGAGCGCGGCGTCCTCGATGCCCAGCGTCGCGCCCGCGGTGATGTGCGGCGACATCGCATGGGCCGCGTCCCCGGCGAGCACGACGCGCGCGGAAGCCCAGTGTGGCAGCGGTGGCACCAGCATGATCTGGTTGTGCAGGATCTTCTCCTCGGGCGTCGCGGCGATGAGTTCGGCGAGAACCCCGTCGCTCCCATCCACTTCAAGGTGCGCGGCGCGTTCCAGGGCCTGCTGCTGCAGTGTGCCGGACAGTGCCGGTGTGTTGAATTGGTTCACCAGCCAGTAAACGCCGCCGTCGTGGGTGCGCACGTACCCACCGCGGCAGCCGTGGGCGCCCAGGATCAGCCGGTCCTCGCTCAGGGACAGGCCCGGATCCGGGATGACCGCGCGCCAGGCATGGTGACCGATGTGTCGCCGCGCCGGAGTTCCCGGCACCAACTGGCTGCGCACTGCCGAATACGCGCCGTCCGCTCCGACGAGCACATCGGCGTTTTCTTCGCTGCCATCGGTCAACCGGACGGTGACGTGGTCCGCGTGCTCCTCGTAGCCGGCGAATCCGGTGGCGAGGCGGATGTTCTGCCTCCCCACGGCGTCGGCGAGCAGGTCGTTCAGCTTCGCCCGGTGCACCAGCAGGAACCGGTGGTCCTCGACACCGAACTCGGGGGTGTCGAGCAGCCGGCCGGCCGCGTCGTGGAAGTACATCTCGCTGGGTTTGCCGATGGCGCGCACCTGTTCGCCGACGCCGAGCTCGTCGAACACCGCCAGCGCGTTGGCCCAGAGCCCCAGCCCCGCTCCGGCGGCGCGGATTTCCGGTGCGTGCTCGTAGATCGCGACGTCGATCCCGGCGCGGCGCAGTGCGAGCCCGCTCGTCAGACCCACGATCCCGGCACCGATCACAACAGCCCGCACCAGAGCTCACCCCCGGCGACGCAGTTTCGGATGTCCATCACGTACTCCTCATGTCTCCCTGTGGTTTCGACGGTAGGGACACATGCCGATTCGCTCCAGTGCAACGTTGGTACGTAGTCATTTCGCCTGTGATAATCGGCGGGTGGACTACGACCTGAACCTCATCGAGGCGCTGGACGCGCTCCTCGCCGAGAACAGCGTGACGAAAGCGGCGGAGCGCCTGCACACCTCGGCGCCCGCGATGAGCCGCGCCCTGGCTCGCTTGCGGCGCGCCTTCGACGACCCGCTCCTCGTGCGTGCCGGGCGCGATCTCGTGCCCACACCCCGGGCGCTGGAGCTGCGCGCTGACGTGCACGCGGTCACCACCCTGGCACGAGCGCTGTTCGCGCCGTCGAGCGTCGCCGATCCGCGAACCGCGGTGCGCATGTTCGACCTGCAAGTCACCGACATGCTGTCGACGACGTTCATCCCGTCGCTCATCGACGACCTGAGGAGCCAGGCGCCGGGGATCTCACTGCGGCTGCGGCCGGAGACCCTCGAGGACACCCCGGCCCTGCGCGAAGGACTCGTGGACCTGGAAATCGGGACCATCCGCGCCGGCGACCCGGAGATCCACTCGGCAACGCTCGCCACCGAGTCGCTGGTCGGCGTGGTGCGGCCGGACCATCCACTCGCGACGGTCAAGACCGTCACGCCGAAGCGGTTCGCCGCGGCCGACCACATCGTCGTGTCGCGGCGAGGCCGGGCGCACGGCCCGATCGACGAACGGCTCGCCGATCTCGGCTTGAGCCGGCGCGTGCTCGCCGTGGTCCCCAGCTTCGCGAGTGCGCTGTACCTGGCCCGCGGAACCGACGTCGTCTGCGTCGCCCCCGCCCGGCTGGGCCGCTCGATGCTGGACGCACTCGGGCTGCGGACGTTCCCCATTCCCTTGGCACTGCCCGACAGCGCGATCGGGATGGCGTGGCATCCACGCAACCACCACGACCGCACGCACCAGCTGCTGCGCGAGCTCG
>CBIMJO010000594.1:0-6399 GCA_966244135.1 uncultured Actinocrispum sp.
TGGTGGCCGCGGCGGCGCTGGCCTTCGACGCCCAGCGGGAGACCGCTGCCTTCCTGCGCACGAGGGTGCGCGGGCCGCGGGAGTTGCTGCTGCCCAAGGTGATCGTGAACGCCCTGGCGGCCGTCGGCGGGTTCCTGGCCGGCGCGGCCGCCGCGTGGTACGAGACCGCGGTGCTGCTCGGTGGGCTGCCCGTGGGCAAGACACTCCTGGGAATCGGCTACATCTCGGTCTACTTCGTGTTCGCCATCGTGGTCACCGCGCTTGCCGCCGCGGTCCTGCGCGGGGTGGTCGGCACCGCGATGGCCGCGCTCGCTGTCCTGCTGTCGCTCGCCGTTGCCGAGTCGCTCGGCGTGCTGGGCCGGTGGTCACCCAGCCACCTCGTCGGTTCGCTGCACGCACTGGCGGCAGGTGGTGACGCACTGGACTACCTGCCCTGCCTTGCCGTCACGGTCGTGGCCATCGGGCTCGGTTTGTCCTTGGCGGTCCGGCTACTCGGCCGCCGGGACGTGTGACCGGCCCGTGGTGCGGCTATGCTGCCGACAGGTGTGCCGGGAAGTCTGGTCGGCGGTCACCGCCGCGACCGCTGGGAGGCACCCGATGGACCGACTCCTGCGACCCACGACCGTGGTCGACCTGCCCGGCGGGCAGGTGGAGTACCGGCTGGAGCCACGCGGTGACGCTGTCGTTCTGGTCTTCCACGGCGGGCACACGCGGGCCGGTCTGGCGATGGGTGAGGAGGTGTTCGCCTCGTCCGGCTGCACCATCCTGGCGCCGTCACGACCGGGCTACGGCCGCACGCCATTGTCAACGGGCCCATCCGTCCAGGAGTTCACCGACGTGGTCCGGACGTTGTGCGCCGACCTGGGATATGACCGGGTCGCCGCGGTCGTGGGCATCTCCGGTGGCGGGCCGACCGCCGCGACGATGGCGGCCGGACACCCCGGCCTCGTCGAACGGCTGATCATGATCAGCGCGGTCGGCTGGCTGCCGTATCCCGATCGCTGGACCCGGTTCGGCTCGCACATCGGGTTCGCCCCCGCGGTCGAGGGCATCACCTGGGCGGCCATGCGCGCGCTCATTCGCTTGGCGCCCAACGCCTCCCTGCGGATGATGCTCAAGAGCCTGTCCACCCTCCCACCCGGCGAGGTCATGGCGGCCCTGCGCGGCGAGGACCAGGCCGTGCTGCTGGACCTGTTCGCGCACATGCGTTCGGGACGGGGGTTTCTCAACGACTTCCACCCCACGCCGGACATCACCGGCCGGATCGGCCAGCCCACCATGGTGATCGCCACCCGCACCGACCGCGGCGTCCCGTTCGCCCAGGCCGAGTCGCTGGCCAGGACCATCCGCCACGCCGAACTCGTCGAGAGCCCGGCACACGGCCACATGGTGTGGCTCGGACCCGGCTGGCCCGCGATCGCCGAGCGCATCCGGATGTTCCTCAGCGAACCCGTCGCTCGTCCGGCCTGACCCCGCGCACAACCCTGCCGGGGGCTTGGTCCCTGTCGCGGTGTGCATGCCGGGGTGGTGGGACGTTCCGCTGGTCCGGACAGGTCCTTGGACCCGTGCTCCTGATGCCGGTCACGCAGATGCTGAGGCCACGACAAGCCGAGTGCCGAAGTGAGGTGTCAGCGATGCGGGGAGACCGGGAGCCGGACGTGGTCAGTGGTTACCTCCGGCGGATCACCGAAGTCCCGTTGCTGACCGCGGCTCAGGAAGTCTGGCTGGCCAAGCGGATCGAAGCGGGCGTGTACGCGGCCGAACTGCTGCACGAGCCCGGAGAACCGCCCGCGCCGCGAGCTGAGCTGGCGGCGGTGGCCCGGGACGGGGAACGTGCCCGGGCGCACATGATCCGGGCGAACCTGCGCCTGGTGGTGTCGCTGGCGCGGGAGTGGGCCGGTCGTGGCCTGGCGATGGCGGACCTGATCCAGGAGGGCAACCTCGGGCTGATCCACGCCGTGGAGAAGTTCGACTACGCCAAGGGATACCGGTTCTCCACCTACGCGACCTGGTGGATCCGGCAGGCGATCCGGCGCGGCATCGCGGCGCAGGCCCGCATGATCCGCCTGCCGGTGCGCGCCGAGGAAACACTGTCCATATTGGACCGCCTGGCCGAGGGGATCGCGGCCGGGCAGGGCCGCGACGCGACACCTGCCGAGCTGGCCGGTCTCGCCGGGTTGCCGGCCACCCGGGTCACCGAGCTGCTGCGCTACCGCTCGGGCCCGGTCAGCCTGGACACCCCGGTCGGCGACGGCATGGGAACCACCCTCGGCGACCTCATCGAGGATCGGACCGCCTCCCGTGCCTTCGAGGCCATCGAGCAGCGCACGGCCGCCGACGAGCTGCACGCGCGGATAGACCGGCTGCCCCGGCGCGAGGCCGACGCGATCCGGATGCGGTTCGGGCTGCTGGACGGCGAGCCGTGGACCCTGCGTGCGATCGCCGAGCAGCTGGAACTCAGCCCGGAAGGCGCCCGGCAGCTGGTGCGCAAGGGCCTGGCCCGGCTGCGCCGCGCCGAGCTGCCCGGCTTGGCCGCGTGAACCTCGAACCAGGACCTTCGGCCCTGAGGTGACGGGTTGCCCGGCCCATCCGCGATCACCTGCCCCGCCGGACGATGACGGCGATTGGAGGGAGCGTGCGATGGCTCGGTTGCGTGACGTTCTCGACCGGTTCCGCCCCGCCGGAACGCCGGGCGCCGCCGCCGAGGGCGGGGTACCGGCGGACCGCGCCGCCGACCAGGCCGCGGAACTGGCCCCGCTGTTCGACCTGTTGCAGCCCGATGAGGTTGCCGCGCAACGGATCCGGGACCGGGCCGCCGCCGAGGCCGAGCGGTGCCGGGCCGACGGCCGGGTGCGGGCCGCGGCGATCGTCGAGCAGGCCCGCCGCGAGGGTGCGGCGCTGCGGGCACGAATCGTGGCCGAGGCTCGCGCCCGGGCCGCGGACGAGCGCACAGCGGCCGAACAGGAGGCTGCCAGCACAGCCGAGGCGTTCCGGCTGCGCGCCGAGCGGCGCATGCCCGCCTACGTCGCACGGGTCCGGGCCGAGCTGGACTCGATCCTGCGCGAGCTGGGTGGTCCGTGATGGGCGTGGCATGGGTGGCCGGGAGTGTCCGGGCGGAGGCGCTGCTCAGCCGGCGGCTGGGCACGGCCGGGGCTCGCGCGCTCGCGGCCGGGGCGTCGCTCACCGAAGCACTGACCGAGCTCGCCACCACCTCCTACCGCCACGACATCGGTCCGGACCAGACACTTGACCAGGCGGAACACGCGATCGGGTCGACGCTGCTGTGGCACATGCGGGTACTGGGCGGATGGCAGCCGCGGCCGCGGGCGGAGCTGATCCGGATCCTGGCGGGCGGGTTCGAGATCGCCAATGTGGACGATCTGCTCCGGCGGGCCGGGACCAGGCCGTACCGGCTCGGCACGCTGGCCACCGCGTGGCCGGCGCTGGCCGGGGCAGGCTCACCCGAGCAGGTCCGTCAGGTGCTGGCCGCTTCGGCGTGGGGTGACCCGGGCCCGGGCGGTCCGGTCGCGATCGGACTGGGCATGCGGCTGGGGTGGGCCGACCGGGTGATCGGCGGAGTGCCGGACGCCGCGAGCTGGGCGGCGGGCGCGGCCGCATTGCTGGTGGCGCGGGAGATGTACGTCCTGCGCCGGCCGCTGTCCGGGCCGCCGGCGCGGCGAGCGAGCGCGCTGTTGGGTACCGATGCCGTCGCGTCGTCGTCGCTACCGGAGTACATCCGGCTTTTGCCGGTGTCCGCCCGGTGGGCCTTGGCGCACGTGCGTGATCCGCTGGACCTCTGGCGTGCCGAGGCCCGCTGGTGGGCGAAGGTCGAGGCGGACGGGTTCGGCCTGGTCCGCGCCTCGCGGTTCGACAGCCGTGCCTTGGTGGGCGCCCTCGCGGTGCTCGCGGCCGACGCGTGGCGCGTGCGCGCCGCTCTGCAGGTGGCCGCCCGGGGCGGAACACAGCTGGAGGCCTTCGATGCCGTTGCCTGAAGCCTTGCAGCCGGTCCGGATGTGCCGGATCGCCTTGCTCGCACCGACCGCGGCGCTGCGCGACGCGCTGGTGATCGTGGCCGGGGCCGGAACGGTCGAGCTGGACGAAGTGTCCGCCGAGGACAGTCGTCGTGTGCCGGACGGCGTGACGCCCAGGCTTTCGGTGACGGCACCGGATCCGGCTGCTCTGGCCGGACATGCCGATCTGCTGGCTGGGGAGGCGCAGCTGGCCGGATATGCCGAAGGTGCCGAACGACGGGGAAGTGTGGCCGGGCTGACCGGCTGGTGCCCGCAGAAGGCCATGACGGCATTGGCCGCGCGGCTGGCGGCCGTGGGTGCGTCGCTCGTGCCGCTCCCGGCACCACGAGGGGTGGACCCGCCGACTTTGTTGCGCCCGCAGGGCAGGGTCCAGCGGTCGTTCGCGCCGATGGTGAGCACGTACGGCACGGTTCCCTACGTCGACGTGGATCCGACGCTGCTGGCCGGCGTGGCGTACGTGGTCATGTTCGGGATGATGTTCGGCGACGCCGGACACGGCGCGTTGCTGATGGCCGTCGCGGTGCTGCTGCGTCTCGGCCGGCCGCGGTGGCTGGCCCGGCTGCGGCACATCTGGCCGTTCGTGGCGGGCGCTGGGCTGGCGGCGACCGGGTTCGGTCTGTTGTACGGCGAGTTCTTCGGTCCCACACCGGTGTTCCGGGCGTTGTGGCTGGAACCGTTGCACGAGCCCATCCGGTTGCTGACCGCGGGGGTCGGCCTGGGGGCTGTGCTGCTTGCATGCGCGTACGTGGTGGGCACGATCAACCGGTGGCGGGAAGGCGGGCCGGGGCAGGCGCTGTACGCGTCCTCCGGGATCGCTGGTGCCACGGTGTTCCTGGGGCTCGGGCTGATCGCGGGCGGACTGTATCTGGGACTGGGGATTCTGTTGCTGTGCGGCGGCATCGTGGCCGTCGCGGGCCTGGTCCTGGCAGCGATCGGGTTGTACGCCACCGCGCACGACGGCGCGGGAGCCGTCGCCGAGGTCGGCGTGCAGCTGTTCGACGTGGTGATCCGGCTCGGCTCGAACCTGGTGTCGTTCGCCCGGCTCGCCGCGTTCGGGATGACCCACGCCGCGCTGGGCCTGTTGGTGTGGCAGGGAACCACGGCGCTGGCAGGCGGTGGAGTGCTGGGGGTGATCGGTGCGGTCCTGGTGTTCGCCGTGGGCAACACCGTGACGTTCTTCCTGGAAGCGCTGGTTGCCGGGGTGCAGGCACTGCGGCTGGAGTTCTACGAGCTGTTCTCCCGCGTCTTCGAGGTGCAGGGCAGGCCGTTCCGGCCGTGGCATGTCCCGGTCGACAAGGAGGTGGCGTTGTGATCGTCTGGTTGCTGGGACTGCCGGTGCTGGCCGGTGCGGTCGCCGGAGCGTGGTTGCTGCTGCGGCGCGACCGGCGGCTGGCCGTCAGGGTCTTCATCGCGCTGGATGCCCTGCTGGTGATCGGCGCGCTTGTGGTGCTGGTTCTCGCGCTGACCGCGGGTGACGCGCAGGCCTCGACAGCGGCCGCTCAAACGGCGGCAGGTGGCGGGAACTGGGCGGCACTGCTCGGCGCGTCGATCTCGGTACTGGGCTCTTCCATCGGGGCCGCGATCGCGGTCGCGTACACCGGGGCGGCGGCTTTGGCAGCGTTGAGCGAACGGCCCGAGCTGTTCGGCCGGGCGATGGTGATCGTCGGCCTGGCCGAGGGGATCGCCATCTACGGCCTGATCGTGGCGATCATCCTGATCGGGCTGGCGTAGCCATGGGCCACATGGTCGCCATCGGAGAACCGGCCCGTGTGCGGGGTTTCGCACTCGCCGGGGCCGTCGTGCTGGTCGCCGAGGATGCGTCCGCGGTGCGCCGCGCATGGCGGTCGATGCCGGAGGACACCGACGTCGTCATCCTCACCCCCGCGGCCGCTGCCGCGATCGGGCCGCTGCCGGACCGGCCGCTGATCGCTGTCCTGCCCGGAGGTGCGAAGTGATCACTGTCGCGCAAGCCCTCGAACCGCTTCGCTCGGCCTTGACCGGCCAGGCCGAGCGGGATGCCCGGCAGGCCGCCGCGGACGCTCAGAACAGCGTGGCGCACACGGTGTCGGCCGCTCAGGCACAGGCCAAGGAGATCCTCGACGAGGCGCGGGCCCGGGGTGAGGCCGACGCCCGGCTGCTGCTGGCCCAGGAACGGGCGGCAGCCCGCAGAATGGGCCGGGCGGCTGTGCTCCGCGCGCAACGGCGGATCTACGAACGGCTACGCGACCTGGTCCAAGAGTCCATAGTGGACCTTCGGGAGTCGTCGGAGCTGCGGGCGGCCCTCACCTCGCATGCCCTGATGGTGCTCGGTCCGGCGACGGTGACCCACGACGGTCCAGGCGGCGGCATCGTGGCGCAGGCCGCCGCC
>CBIMJO010000595.1:0-6394 GCA_966244135.1 uncultured Actinocrispum sp.
CTCAGCGGCCTGCTCCGTGGTCGGCCGCGCCAGCACCGGCTCGGGTGGCGTGGCAGGTTGCTGGGCGTCGTGCCGGTAGCCGCGCTGCGCCGCCGCCTCCGGGTCGGTCAAACCGTAGCGCCAGTCGTTCCAGGTACGCAGCGCAGGCCCGGGCGGTGGTGACGGCAGCAGGTCCAAGCCGAACCCGGCCATACACCGGCCGACGAGCGTCCGGCTGGCCTGGGCGATCTCGCCCAACTCCGCCGGCGAGAGCACATAGTCGTCCAGCGGCAGCCGCAGGTCGGCGCCGCGCTGCAGCCGCGGCGCGGCCAGACCGGCCGAGGCCACGGATCCAGCCGAAGCCGCAGATCCAGCCGCGTCGGTCGGCGTGCTGGAGCAGCCCGCACCGAGAATCGGTCCGAGCAGTGTGACCAGCGCCAGTCTTCGCAGCGTCACCGCGCCAACCGCGCCCATGCCCACCCCCATCGCTCGCCGCGAGCTGAGAGTCGCAGGGCAGCACGGCGGCAGTCTTCGTCATTCCCCGAGAATCGGCCACCACCGCCGATCTCCAGTTTCACCGCCGCGCGCCCGTCAGCAACTGAGCGGCGTATCAGGGGATGTCCAATACCATCCGAAGTCAATGAGAAAGTCCGGTGTTTCAACCCACGGGTCCGCCAAGCCTCGCCAGGCGCCCAGGCTGATCTCGAAGCAGGGCTTGGACTTCGTCGAAATGCCGAGGCCGACGATTGTACCGCGCGCAGGTCCATCCATTCCTTCCGTGGAGTAACCACCTCCTGGCACCGCCTGCTGAATGGCGACGTAGAGTCTGACCGGGGCGTAGTCGTCGCACCAGGTGGTGGCCGAGAAGTATGCCTGGCCCTGGAAATCCGGCATTTTCGTCACCGATGGATAGTTGCCGTTGAGGTGACAGGTGACAACAGTAGCTGCAGCTTTAGCGACACGTGCGGGGTCCGCGCCTGGTCGCAAGGTGGCTGTGACCTTGCGCGTGACCGGTTGTGCGGTGCCGTTGAATCCGGATACAACAATGTTGAACGTCGGCGGCGTCATGGGAACTCCACCCGTCGGCGCGGCCGCGCTTGCCGAGCCATTGACGATGACGACGCTTGCCGTAACGAATGCCGCCAGCGTGATAGCCCAAAATTTACGTCTGATCATCTCGCCCTCTCTGTAATCATTCCTCGGCGTAGGGTTTGTCTGGCCACCACGGTGTCGACCTGGTGGCCCGAAATTCTCGCCTTCATCGAGGCCGGTATCACCAATGCGAGATCCGAGGGCGCCAACCGTGTCATCAAGATGTCGCCCGCGACGCCTACGGCTTCCGTAAGCCGGTCAACCAACGACTACACCCGGCTGCGCCACCACCCGCAAAGGACGAGGCTTCCTCAACCCGCATAACTTCGAAGAGCCGACATAAGCGCATGATCACTGTAGTTCCGCCACATCTGGCCGGAACAGGTATTTCGGTCGCCAGATCGGGCCATTGGCCGGATACGGCCGCACCGCTGGACTGCCCGCGCACAGAGCGGGAGGGTCATTGAAACTGGTTTGACCGGTGTCCTTTCCCAACCGGCCACGACTCTTTGTGAACGCCTGCTCGCAGACGGACAGCTGTCGCTCGCCGACCATTCGAACCTGTCCGGCGCGGAGGCGACCCGAGAGCTGATCGACAAGGGATTCGCCCGAAAGCGATATGTGGACCAGCCAATGCTCGTACCGATTGAGCCGGCCAGGGCAGTGGACAATGCGATCCTGGCGAAACAGCGGCAAATTCTCGACCAGTACCATACGCTGCTGCGGCTGCGCGACGGGATGCACGCGATGCAGCAGATGTACCAGTCGGCCACACACCCCAGCGAAACTAGCGCCGGATCAGGACCAGGTACTGCGCCTGGTCCTGATCGGCATGACCGACGCCGCGGTCGCCCGTCACCTCGGCATCAGCGAACGAACCGTGCGCCGCCACGTCGGAGCACTCTTGGAGACACTCGGCGCCAGCAACCGGGTCACCCTGGCCGTCACCGCGGTCCGGGACGGCTGGGTCGGCTGAGACTCAGTTTCTCTGCCACTCCCACGGAGCGACTCCCGGGCTGATGAGCCCGCCACAACCGACACAGCCCTCCGTCGGCGGATCCGCCACTGGCGGCAACTCTGGCCCGCCGGCGATGCCGCCAGCCGAGGCTGGGGACACGGAGACACTGAAGACAGCGAGCGCCACCGTCAGGAGAACAACGAGCCGCCGGGTCATCTGGGCTCCTCGCGCGCGTCTGGTCGAAGCGCACCCCACACTACGCAAAAGTGTGATCTGGCACGGCTTTCCGGTTCGGCCCGCACCGGACAGTGGCCGCATCCGGCCGGGGGATCAGCGTAGGTTCGGCAGTCCGGCGGCGAGCATTCGCCTTGTTGTCGTGACGAAGTCGAGCCTGCCTGCGGCGATGGCAGACTCGCTGGCGTAGAGCTCGGCCAATACCGGAGAGGGGTTGGCTATCGGGCGTGGGACACGGAGTTGGACAGACCCGCCGCCGACAACAGGTCCACTGTGGACGTCCAGAGTAGACAGTTGCTCGATGAGCTTCTCGAAGCCGGTCTGGCGGTACGCCGCCGGTGGGACACCCGTTCGCTGCAGATCGGCGGGGGTCGCCGCGGGGCTCGGCCTGACCGCGCCGCTCTGGCTCAGTGGGGGCGGCCCTTGCCGTCATCACACTGCTCTTTGCCGCGGCCACTGCCCGATCGTCGTATCCCGGCGGCCACGCGTCGCGCCACAACCACACTTCGAGCGCTTGAGCCGTGCACCGATCAAGCCCGAGCTGTCAGCGACACCGAAACCTGCGTTGCCGACAACCGGACAGGCCTTCCGCCTCGGGTTGCCGCCTGTCGGCCTGCAATCATGAGCATGGCGCCGTGAACAGGTCCGCCACCGAAAGGACCCGGGCCGGAAAACTGTTCAACCTTCGCCCGGGGGACGCCGAGCAGCATTCTTCACACCCTTCCGAAGCATACGCCGAATTACACACCAAACCGTTCTGACCTCCTTTGTGAAATGGCGATCGCGACATCCACAGTTGAATACGAAACGTTGAAATTCAGTGATCCACAAGCCTGAACGGTTCGGCTCACCGAGGGCCGGCCCAGATTCCGGCGGACTTCTCACGAGGTGGCAGAGCCCGCGCAGCAACAAAGTGGACCACCCCGAAGGAGCTCGCCAGGCACCCCAGTCAGACTGCCGGCCACCGTCGGCCGAGCAGCGTGTGGATAAACTGCCGAAAATCGGCTTGCCCGGTTTATCCGGCCGGCCATCTGCGATATAATCCAGTCCATGACGGATGCTAGACGAAACAGATTCGTCCCTGCCGGCGTCGGTCGTCATCGAGCAGTGACGTTGCCATGATCTGGGAAGTACTGGCCCTCGGTTTCGTACTCAGTCTTGACAATTTCCGGGTGTCGATCGCGCTCGGCACCGTCCCCTTCGGCCTGAAGCGCGCGGTGCAGGTCGCACTGACCTTTGGGCTGTGGGACCTGGTCATGCCCCTGGCCGGGTTGTTGATCGGTCGCGAGATCGGGCAGTCGTTCGAGGATGTCGCCACTGTGATCGGGGCGGCCGCGCTCGGCGGGTACGGTCTTTACCTTGTCATCTCGGCGCTCAAGAATCCCGAGCCGGACGAGTTGGATCATCCGTGGGCGTTGTTCGGTATCCCGTTGACCTTGAGTCTGGACAATCTGTTCGCCGGGGCGAGTCTGGGGATCCTCGGGTTCTCGCCGTGGTTCTCGGCGACCGTCTTCGGCCTCATGACAGCGGTGATGTCGTTGATCGGGTTGCAGCTCGGGCGGGCCGCGGCGCGCCTCATCCGGATCCGCCCGGACCTGCTGAGCGGGGTCATCCTGATGATCGCCGCAACGGCACTGCCGTTGGCGTTCGGAAGCTAGCCGCGAAAGGCGTGTGGCCGGGGCACCAACGGAAGATCGCCGGCCCGCGTGTCGGTGTTGGCGGCCTCGACTGCCCGGGTGACCAGGTGGTGGTCGGGCGACAGGTGGCAGACCGGGTCAGTGCGGGCCGCGTCGCCGGTGAGCTGGAATGCCTGGCAGCGGCACCCGCCGAAGTCCAGCTCCCGCCGGGAGCAGCTCCGGCAGGGATCCGGCATCCAGCCCGTCCCCCGAAACGCGGTCATCACCGGGGATCCGGCCCAGATCCGCGTCAGCGAATCCGCTCGCACGCTGGCCCGCGGCAACGGCAGGGACTGGGCCGCCGGACAGGGCAGGACGTCGCCGTTCGGCGTCACGGTCAGCTGCCGGGCCGCCCAGCCACCCATGCAGGGCTTCGGGTACTGGCTGTAGTAGTCGGGCAGGACGTAGATGACGTCCATGCGGTCCCGCAGCCGCTCGCGGGCGGCCCGTACCACGGCCTCGGCCGCTTCGAACTGGGCCCTGCTCGGCAGCAGCGCGTCGCGGTTCCTCCAGGCCCAGCCGTAGTACTGGGTGTTGGCCAGCTCCACCCGGTCGGCGCCCACCTCCTCGGCCAGCGCGAGCACCTCGGCGACACGGCCGATGTTGTGCCGGTGCAGCACCACGTTCACGGTGAGCGGCCAGCCCAGCTCCTTGACCACGCCCATCGCCTCGATCTTGCGCCGGAAGGACGGGATCCCGGCGATCCGGTCGGACACGGTCTGCTCATCTGCCTGAACGCTGATCTGCACATGGTCCAGGCCGGCCGCGCGCAACCGCTCTGCACGAAGCCGCGAAAGCCCGATGGCGCTGGTGATGAGATTGGTGTAGAGGCCAAGGTCGTTGGCTGCCGCCACGATCTGCACCAGGTCGCGCCGCAGCAACGGTTCCCCGCCGGACAGGTGGCACTGGAGCACCCCCAGCTCGCCGGCCTCGGTCAGCACCCGCCGCCAGTCGCCGGTGGTCAGCTCGTCGGCGTAGTCGGCCATGTTCAGCGGGTTGGAGCAGTACGCACAGGCAAGCGGGCAGCGGTAGGTGAGCTCGGCGAGCATCCCGAAGGGGCTATCCATCGGCCGGCTCCACACAACGCCGGGCGACAAGCCGGTTCAGGAACTGCCGCACGTCGTCCTCGGGGACGGCCTGGTAGCGCGTGCTCAGTTCGGCCACGATCGATGCCACCGTGCGCCGCCCGTCGCACAGCGAAACGATGTCCGCGCCATTGCCGTTCAGCACCACCACCGTCTCGGGCCGCAGCAGGACGTACCGCTGCCGGGTCTGGCTGAAGGTCAGCCGGACATGGCGTGCCAGCCGTGGACAGTCCACTTCGGACAAGACAGGGTCCATTGTGGTCACTCCGGGTAGGCGCGGTCGATGGCGTCCATCAGGCTCCACAGGACGTCGCACTTGAACGACAGCGCGTCGACGGCACCGGCCTGGGACTCGGCGGACAGGCAATACGCCGTCACCACCTCGAGGGCGTGCTCGCAGTCCCGGGGAGCCTGCTCGAGACGGGCACGGAAATAGGCGAGGCCGGCCGGGTCGATCCACGGATACCACCGCTCGAACGCGGCCAGCCGCTGCGTCATCAGGTCGGGAGCGAACAACTCGGTGAGCGAGGACGCCACCGCCTCGACCCACGGACGGGTCCGGGTGAAGTTCACGTAGGCGTCGACCGCGAACCGCACCCCGGGGACCAGGTGGCGGTGATCCCGGATCTCAGCGCGGGCAAGCCCGGCGGCCTCGCCGAGGCGCAGCCACGCCTCGATGCCACCCTCGCCGGCGGCGGTGCCGTCGTGGTCGGCGATCCGCCGGATCCAGCGGCGACGGACGTCGAGATCGGGGCAGTTCGAGAGGATCGCCGCGTCCTTTCGGGGGATGTTCTCCTGGTAGTAGAAGCGGTTGGCCACCCAGCCCTGGATCTGGCGGCGGCTCAGCAGGCCGGCGTTCATCCGGACATGGAACGGGTGCTGGTCGTGGTAGCGCCGTGAGTGGGCCCGCAGCGTCTCGGCAAAGCGATCGGTTCCGGTTGTCATCGTCACGGCGCTACCCTCCAGTCAGTCCGCCAGCTGGGCGACGTACATGGTCACTTCAGCCGCCACTCCGATCTCCTCGAAGTCGGGCATCTCCCACACAGGGACCTGAGACTCCATGGATCCACCTCCTCTCACGGCGCTACGACGTCTCCGGGAGTGCGAACACGATCAGCGCGCTGCCGTGGCCGGCGCCGAGCATGCCGGGAAGGAATCCCTCCGCCCAACCGCCCCACCCCACCGGCACGGCGACATACTGCCTGCCGTCGACCATGTAGGTCGTCGGGCTGCTGTGGTGACCGCTGCCGCACTGGAACTGCCACAGCAGTTCCCCGGTTCGGGCGTCGAGCGCGTTGAACTCCCCGGAGGGTTCACCGGCGAACACCAAGTCGCCGCCGGTGGCCAGTACCGAGGCGCACATCGGGAGT
>CBIMJO010000596.1:0-6382 GCA_966244135.1 uncultured Actinocrispum sp.
ACCGCACATCACCTCGATGTCCGTGACCAGGAGTCGTTCCGTGACTTCCTTGCGGCGGCAGGCGATCCGGCTGTCCTGGTGAACAACGCCGGAATCATGCCCAATGGTGGGTTTCTGGAGCTGGACGACCGCATCACCCGGCTCACTGTCGAGGTCAACCTGTTCGGTGTCGTGTATGGCATGCGGCTCGTGTTGCCCGGCATGCTCGAACGCGGCCGCGGCCACATCGTCAACATCGCCTCGCTCGCGGGGAAGTTCCCGATTCCCGGCCTGGCCATGTACAACGCGAGCAAGTACGCCGTGGTCGGGCTGACTGCGGCCACCCGCCGCGAGTACGCTCGCCGGGGAGTCAGCGTCAGCGCGGTGCTTCCGTCCGCTGTGGACACCGCGCTGGCCTCCGGCCTGGACATGAAGCCGATCCCCAAGGTCTCGCCGCAGGAGATCGCGCGGGCCGTCGTCGGGTCGGTGACCAGCCGGAAGGCCGAGATCGCCGTGCCGTCTTATGTGGGTGTCCTGGCCGCCGCGGCAGCGATCACGCCAGAATCGATCCTCTCCGGCATCCGTCGGCTCGTTCATGACGACCGGGCCCTCCGGCCGGACGCGCACGAGCGCAAGGCCTACCGCGCGGCGATGGACGCCCAGAAAGGTTGACCGGGAACGGTGTGGGTACTCCGCCTGGGTAAGGGGTGTCGCCGTTCAGGAGGAAAGCATGTCCACCGACGCGATCGTTCTGCTGAAAGAGGACCACAAGGAGATCCGCCGGCTGTTCGGCGAGTTCGGGAAGCTCGGGGACCGGGCCAAGACCACCAAGGGCAAGGTGGTGGGCAAGATCCTCGAAGCACTCACGGTGCACACCTACATCGAGAACGAGATCATGTACCCCGAGGTCCGCAAGCTGTTGCCGGACCTGGAGGACGACGTTCTCGAGTCCTATGAGGAGCATCATGTCGCCGACGTGCTGTGCATGGAGCTGGCGACGATGAAACCCGAGAACGAGCGGTTCGACGCCAAGGTGACCGTGCTGATCGAGAACGTCACGCACCACATCGAGGAAGAGGAAAAGGAATGGTTCCCCAAGGTGCGCGCGGGCCTCGGCCGCAAACAGCTGCAGGACATGGGTGAACGCATGCTCGAGGCCAAGAGGAAGGCACCGCACAGCCCGGCGCAGCCCAGTGCGCTGAAGAAAGCCGCGGACGCACTGCTGTCCTGACCCGGCGGGAAGGGAGATCGGTGGTGGCCGCGGGAACGGCCACCACCGATCTATTCGCGCTTCATGCGCGTCACGATCACGGCGGTCAGCCGGAGGTGTCCGTGGTGGCGTGGGGCGAACCGACGGGCTTGGACTCGGGCGATCCGCGCTGGCGCAGATACACACTGAACACGGCCATCGAACCGACCGCGAGGAACTCCGACTGCCAGTTCTGCAGGGTGCGGTTCCAGAAGTCGGCCGAGGTCACGTACCCGATGTAGCTGACCGGATCCTGGAGCCGGCCGAGCTGTTCGGAGTTGTAGGCGCTGTGGCCCGCGATGGACTGCGCCAGCCAGGACAGGATGAAGAAGGTTCCCATGGCCAGGCCCAAGGACCAGGAGAACAGGCCGGTGCGCCAGCCGCCTGCCTTGGCCCAGGCAGGGGAGTCCCGGCGGGTATGCCTGCCGAGGAGTTGCTGTTCGTCGGATTCGAGGCCGACCTCGTCAGGGTGTTTGGACTCGGGCGAGCCGAGCTGGATCAGCCACACGGTCAGCAGGATGTACAGGAAGAACTGCAGGAACTCGGACTGCCAGTTCTCGGCGACGTCGACCGCGAAGTCCGACGAGGTGACGTAGTCGAGCAAGCCGACGGGTGTGCCGCCCGCGGAGACCACCCGGTCGTTGAAGTCCGCGTGACCGGAGAGGGCCTGCCCGATCAGCGCGAGCACGAGCAACAGGCCGAAACCAAGGCTCAGCCCGTTGTGGTAGAGGTAGCGGGTCAGTCGTTTCATGACGTCAGCCCAATGATGATCATGTAGGCCAGCCCGCCCAGGATCAGCACGAGGTAGGCGATGAGGATGCCGCGGGCCATCATGTGCCGTCCGCCTTGCACTTGTACGGCGCCTCACCGTTCGGCGTGCAACCGGCGCCGATGACCCGCCAGCCCTCGGGCAGGCGGCGCAGGAACAGCGTGTCGTGGCCGGACTTGGCCTGCGCGGTGTCGCCCCAGACCTGCACGTCCGCGGGTGGTTCGGCTGGAAGTCCCAGCGTGGGCAGCGCCGATGCGCAGCCCTCCGGCCGCAGGTCGTTGATGCGGCGCACCGCGGCCCCGGCCAGCAACGCGCACGCGGTCTGTGCGTCGCCGGTGGCGAGCGCGGACTCGAACCGCCTCGCCGCCCCGAGCGCGTCCTGGCTCTGCGCCGACGATCCGCACCCACCCAGCAGGGCGATCGTCAGACACACCAGTGTGAACCTCACCCGGTTCAGGTACCCCACCGTGCGGTTTTCCAACCCGCACCGGACGATCGTGAGTGGACAGTCGGTTTCGCCACTGTGCCAGCGGGAATCCCGCAACAGGACAACGAAGGGTGTGTGACATCGTGGTGCGCAGTCGTACGGCCCGCCCGGTGCGGCCGAGACACATGGTCCTGCCGGCGCCGGGTGCCAGGCTCTGTGAAGGCATCGAGGCGGTCCTGCGAGAGCTCGACCAGCCCGTCGTCGACGACGTGAACCGGTTGACCGGGACATTGCGGGGGTGTCTGGCGCACACGGCGGCGCTCGGTGAGACGTGTCAGGTGTCTGGTCCTGCCGAGGCGGTACGGATCGCCGCCCACGACCTCAGCATGGGCCGGCTGGACGACGCGCGGCTCGCGCTCACCCAGGCCCTGGGGATGTTCGGTCGGTGACCCTCAGCGCAGCACGAACCCGGGGACCAGCGGGTCGTCCGGATCGATCGAGAACACGTGCTGCCCGGTGCGGTACGCCATGCCGGTGACCTGAGGAATGACGGTGGAACCGACGGTGTCGAGCACGGTACCGGTGAATGTGCTGTCCACAATGGAGTCGTGCCGCAGCACGGTTCCGATGGGCAGGCGGCCCTCGCCGGCCAGGACGGCGAGCCGGGCGCAGGTGCCCGAGCCGCAGGGGGAGCGGTCGACCTGACCGTCGGCGAAGATGGCCACATTGCGTTGGTGCACAACGCCGGACGTGTCGCCGAGCTCGTCGAACCACACGGTGCCGTAGACACCGTTGAGGCGTGGGTCGGTCGGGTGGACGGCGAGGTCGCTGTCGTTGAGGGCCCATTTGATCTCACGGCCCAGCGCGATGAGGTCGCTGAGGTGTCCCGGCGCGACCGTGAGACCGAGTTGGGCGGCGGGCAGGGTCGCGTACGTCGCCCCGCCGTAGGCCACGGACACCCGGACCTCGCCGCGGGAGGTGACTACCGGGACGTCGGCGGCGATCACCCAACTGGGCACGCTGACGAAGTCGACCGCGATCACACGCCCGCCCTGGAGACTCACCCGAGCGGTCACCCGGCCGGAGGGCACGTCGATCACCACGTCCACGCTGCCGGTCTCCGGGGCCGCGACCCGGCCGGTCTGCACGGCCCACACCCCGAGCGCGATGGTGCCGTGCCCGCAAGCTGTCGAGAAACCGTCCTTGTGCCAGAAAAGCACACCCAAATCGGCGCCGTCGTCGTCCGGCGGCACGATGAACCCGCCGTACATGTCCGCGTGGCCGCGCGGTTCGGAGCACAGCACCGCGCGCAGACCCTGGATGTCGTCGTCGCCGATCGCCAGGGCCCGTCGCTCCGCCACCGTCCGGCCGGGGATCGGCACCGGCGGGTCCGCCACGATCCGGAACGGCTCCCCGCCGGTGTGGTAGTCCGTGGTCGCGATCGTCGAGGGCAGCACGTCCCCAGCGTGCCACGTAGCAACGATCACAACAGCCGATTTCCACAGCCACAAGCGGAAATCTCCCGGTGGAGTGGCCCGTAAAGCGACGGGCCCGCTCGGCGGCGTGGGACGCGCCGCGCTTGCCGTGGCCAAGCGCGCGGGCGCGACCGTGATCGCGACTGTCCGGCACGCCGAGCAGGTCGCCGAACCATGCCGCGGGCGCACACCACGTCTTCCGGCTCGACGAGGGCGACGCCGCCGGGCAGATCCGCGCGATCGCCCCAGACGGCGTCGACCACCCCGGCCTGGTCGACACCGTTCTGGTCGCCGGGAGCGTCGTCAAACGCGACGGCGTGGACATCCCCGCGCTGCGCAACCGATTGGTGGAGTCGCGCGATCGGATCGCCGCGGCCGCAGGCATTCCGCTCGACGGGACCTGGCGTCCGCGCGGCTAGCCGTTCGGGTCGTCCACCTGGAGCTCGACCCGGTGCCGGAGGTAGTCGTCGGCGTGGGTCCGGGCGATGTGCACCGCTTCGGCGACCAGCGGGTGGAGCTCCTCGGGGTACTGGGATGGGTGGAGGGTGAGCTGGGGGAGGACACACCGGCGCACGTTGATGTCCTCGTTCGCCACGAATTCGTGCAGCGCGGCGTGATTCCAGCGGGCCTGGACATCCTCGACCTGCTCGAGTGTGGCCCAGTACCAGGCCCGGGCCGCCCCGGCGCGTTCCTGGTTCGTGCCGGTCGTCAGGATCACCAGAAGTGCTTCCTGCGTCCGGCGCGCCCCGAACGCCGCCCGGAGCGGCTCGACGAACTGCCGGTTGAAACTCGGGTCCGGGTCGTAGATCGCCGCCCGGACCAGGGCGTCGAAGAACGGCTCGGCCAGGTCGGTCAGGTAGACACGGTCCAGATATCCCAGCGCCCCGCGCAGCGCGATCCGTTGTTCGCGCTCGTTCGGAGCGGCTTCGGTCCATCGATCGGGAAGGTGGCTACGAACCAGGTCGAGCAGCTCTCTCAGGCATTCCTGGAACTCCGCGATCCCAGCGCTGACCGGATCGGGCAACGCCCGCAAGGGAATCGGATCGTCAGAGGCCGCCATGATCACGGCTCGCTCGGCAGGCCGAACGCGAACAGGAACACCGGTTCGCGCCGCTGTCCGTCGTCGGGTGTCTCCCGGTCGGCCCATCGGTTGAACAGCGCGACGACCTCCCGGCCGAGTTGGGCCGTCTCATCGGCGGTCAGCTTCATCCAGGTGTCCGTGGAGAACGGGGCTTTGTGCCATTCCTCGCCATAGCGCTCCCATGAGGTGGCCCAGGACCGGGCAATGGTCATGGCGTGGTCGAAGTCTGCCGAGGCGGCCGCGTAGGCGACGGGATCGTCCGGGAAGTCCGGTGGTGACCAGTGGATCCGCACCAAGGCCCGCCGCCACCACCGTTCCCGGCGGTCCCGCGCCAGCTCGGGCACCTCCTCCACCAGTTCGCTCTCCGCGAGGACCTTCAGGTGGTGGCTGATGTTCCCGACCGCCTGACCGGTGCGTTCGGCCAGTGAACTGACCGTCGCCGGGCCGTGCACCCTGAGCACGTCAAGCAGGCGCCGTCGCAGCGGATGCGCCATCGCCGCCAGCACCTTCGAGTCCTTGATCTCCCGCGTTTCCCGTGCCATGCAGGAGACTCTAGATGCACAAGAGTTATTGCACAATGACTCTTGTACATCTCCAGCGGCGCGCTCGTGCGCGGTTAGGCCATCTGGGTTACCGTCCCTTTGACCCGTGTTTCTCCTGGTGAGGGGGTTGTGATGGCTGGTGGCGGCCGGTCCGCGGTTCCCGGCTGGGTGGAGCCGATGCTGGCCAAGCCGGATGGTGGGCGGCTGCGCACGGGTCCTCAGTGGACATACGAGTACAAGCTGGACGGCTATCGGGCGTGCATGCGGATCGCGCCCGACGGGACGACGGTGTTCACCAGCCGTAACGGGATCGACTTCAGCGCCGAGTTCCCGGGGTTGCTGACGGTGTTCGGCGATGCCCTCGATGGGCAGCCGGCGGTGGTGGACGGCGAGATCGTGGTCTACAACGAGCACGGCCGGGTGGATTTCGGGCTGATGCAGGACCGCCGCGGCCGGTACCAGAAGCACCGGACCATCAGGCCGGACGAGCCGTTCGAGGACGTGCCCGTCCGGTTCCTGGTGTTCGACCTGCTGCGGTGGGGTGACCGGTCGCTGCTGGACAAGCCCTACGACGAGCGCCGCCACCTGCTCACCGGCCTGCCGATGCCGGATCCCTACCGGATCGCGGTGGTGCGCGCGGTGACGTTCGAGGAACTGGCGGCCGACCGGCTCACCCCGCAGGACCTGCTGACCCGTACCCAGGACGCCGGGTACGAGGGCCTGGTGGCCAAGCTCCGCACGTCGCCGTACCTGCCGGGCAAGCGGCCGGACTCCTGGCTCAAGCACCCTTTAGTCCACACCCAGGAGGTCGTCATGACCCGCACCACGGCGGACCCGGTGCCGCTCGGCGACCGCGGGAT
>CBIMJO010000597.1:0-6363 GCA_966244135.1 uncultured Actinocrispum sp.
GACATGCGGTACTTCCGCGACCATTACCCGTACGGCTACGGCGTTTCCCGCGCCCAGCCGTGGGTGTGCGCGTTCCGGTCCTTCAGCCCGCCCGCCGAGCTGCCTCAGGTCAGGCGCACCGGCTTCGCGACCGGTGTCGTGGTCCAGGCCGAGGGTGATCCGCTGACGCACTACGATGGCGGCCCGGCGATGGCACGGCGGCTGCGCGACTCGCTCATCACCGTGGCCGACGAGGGCAGCAACGAGATCTTCGGCCTGCGCGGCAACGCTTGTGTGGACCGGCTCGTCACGCGTTACCTGGTCGACGGCGTCGTGCCGCCGTCCAGAGTGACCTGCGCGGGCACGCCGCGGCCGAACGTGCCGGAGGACTAGCCCGATGGGAAAACCAGACACCGCGGGGAGCAGTCCCCGGCTGGGCTTGGTCCTGGCCGCCTGCTGTCTCGGCCAGTTCATGGTGATCCTCGACGTCTCGGTGGTGAACGTCGCGCTCCCGGTCGTCAACCGGGTGCTGCGGTTCGCACCGGGAACCCTCCAGTGGGTGATGATCGCCTACACGATCGTGTTCACCGGGTTCCTGCTACTCGGTGGCCGGCTGGCCGACCTGTACGGGCAACGCCGGGTGTTCCTGTGTGGCATCACCGTGTTCACCGTGGCGAGCCTGCTCGGCGGGCTCGCCTACGACCCGGCGACACTGATCGTGGCCCGCGGGCTTCAGGGTCTTGGCGCGGCGGTCATGGCGCCCGCCACGCTCACCGTGCTGGGAACGACGTTCCGCGATCCGACGGCACGAGCGAAGGCGTTCGGGCTGTGGGGTGCGGTCGCGGGTGGTGGCGGCGCGGTCGGCGTGCTCGCCGGCGGTGTCCTCACCGATCTGCTGTCCTGGCGCTGGATTCTTCTGGTCAACGTACCCATTGGGGTGGCGCTGTTCGCGTTGACCGCACGCGCGGTCACCGAACGGCGCAACGAAGGCGCCGGACGCAAGCTCGACGTGGCCGGCGCGATGTCGGTGACACTGGGGCTGATCGCGTTGGTGTACGCAATCGTGGAGACCCAGCGGGCCGGCTGGGGTTCGGCGGATGTGCTGGCGCCGCTGGGACTCGCGGCGATCCTGCTCGCGTTCTTCCTGGTCGACCAGGCCAGGCTCGCCGCACAGCCGCTCGTGCCGCTGGCCATCTTCCGCAACCGCTCGGTGTCCGCGGCCAACCTGGTGCGGCTCGGCTCCGGCGCCGCGCTGGGCGCCACGTTCTACTTCCTCACGCTGCTGCTCTGCAGGCGGGCCTGGCCTACCTGCCGTTGTCGATCGGCATCTTCGCCGGGGCACGCGGAATCGCCACGGCGGTGCCGAAGTTCGGTCCACGCCCGATCCTGGTGCTCGGCTTGGTGCTGCCCGCTGCCGGGCTCGGGTGGCTGTCGCTGGCGGACACCAGTGCCACGTTCGCCGGTGCCATCCTTGGACCCACCCTGTTGGTCGGCGTGGGGATGGGCATGGTGATGACCGCGTCGACCACCGCCGCGACGGCCAATCTGCCCTACCAGCAAGCAGGTCTGGCGTCCGGGCTGCTCAACACCACCCGGCAGCTCGGTGACGCCGGCGGGCTCGCGATTCTCGTCGCGATCGCCGCCGCACACACATCGGGCACCTCTCCCGAGGAAACCGTGTCAGGGTACCGATTGGCGTTTCTGGTGGCCGCGCTGTTCATGGTCGCGACCATCGCCGCGGCGCTTGCCGTGCCGGGACAGGGAAAACCTGTGCGGTCAACGGCGGCCGCCGCTCCTCGACGCGCCTGACACACGGCCAAGCCGGCCAACGTGATCGCGTTGGCCGGCTTGGTGTGTGCCGGGTCAGGCTGCCGCGGGTTGCGCGCCGAGCGCCTTCAGCGCCCGGGCGACCCGCACGAGGCGGTCGGCCTGGGCACGCGCGGCGCCAAGGGTCACCTCGCTGACGGCTTCACCACCCCGCAACACGTGTGACGTGCCATAGGGGTTGCCGTGGACCACCTTGATCGGGTCGGAGTAGCCGGGCGGGACCACGACACCGCCGAAGTGGTAGACCATGTTGTACATCGCCACCAGCGTGGTCTCCATCCCACCGTGGACGGTCGAGCCCGAGGTGAACCCGCTGTAGGCCTTGTCCGCCAGCTCCCCTCGCATCCACAGTGGACCGAGGGTGTCGATGAACTGCTTGAGCTGCGAGGCCACGTTGCCGAACCGGCTGGGTGAGCCGAGCAGCACCGCGTCGGCCCACGCCACATCCTCCGCCGCCGCCACCGGCACGTCCTCGGTCTGCGCGAGATGGGCCGCCCAGCCGGGCTTGGACTCCACGACGCTGCGCGGCGCGAGCTCGGCGGCCTTGCGCAGCCGAACCTCCGCGCCCGCCTTCTCGGCCGCCTCGACGAGTTCGGTGGCGATCCGGTGGACCGTGCCGGTCGACGAGTAGTAGATGACGGCGACGCGCACGCTGCTTTCCATGGTGGCCTCTCGATTGTGGGTCCGGACGCGGGTGGACGGTGCCTGCGTCACGGTCGGCAAGCCCGGCCGAGTGCCGCTGGAGTCGCGGTCGAAGGCCGGGCCGTATACCGGGACTCCACCGCGGCTGGAGCCGGCCGGGCGACCGTTGCCCGCACAACCGGCGGCAAACGGAGGTCCTACCTTGCTGAGCAGAAGGAAACTGGGCGCGGCCGTGCTGGCCGCGGTGAGCGTGATCGGCCTGGCGGCAACCGCCGGAGCCGAGGCGGACGGGTCATCATCGTCGGCGTTGCGGGAGTTCTATACGCAACGCCCTGCCTGGGGGCCCTGCGACTTCGACGCGAAGTTCCAGTGCGCCACCATCAAGGCGCCGCTGGACTACCGGCGGCCCTGGGGCGAACGGGTCCAGCTCGCCATCAGCCGCCTCAAGTCCACCGGCAAGCACCGGCGTGGTGTCCTGATGGCCCTCGATGGCGGTCCTGGCGGCCTGTACGGCCACGGCCGGGCAACTCCGGCCAGGCTCGCCGGGACACCGCTGAACCAGGTCTACGATCTCGTCGGCTTCGACCCACGGGGCACGGGTGCCTCCACCCAGCTGTACTGCGAGGTCACCCAGCCGACCGCGCCCGCCGACTCCCGTCCACCCGATTCGGCGTTCCCCGCGATCACCGCCGACGCGCGGGCGAACTGGCAGGCGTGCGAACGCGCGGGCGGCCGCCTGATGCCATACTTCACGACAGTGGCCGCGGCACGGGACATCGACCTGATCCGCACCGTGCTCGGCGAGCGCACGATCAACTACGTCGGCTACGGCGACGCCACCTACATCGGCGCCGTGTACGGCACGATGTTCGGCCGTCACCTGGACCGCAGCGTCCTTGACTCGTCACGCAACCCCGAAGTGGACTGGCGGGGACAGCACCTGTCGCAGGCCTACGCGATCCGGGACAACGTCGAGGCGTGGGCGAACTGGGCCGGCGAACACGACAAGCGGTTCGGCCTGGGCCGCTCCAAGGCGCAGGTGCTGGCCACGCTCGAACAGGTCGCCGCGCAACTGGCCGCCCACCCGCTCGGCGACCTGACCCGCACCGGGTTCGACGCGGCGGTCGGTGACGGCACCATCGTGCGCCCGACCTGGGACCAGGTCGCCGACCTCGTCGGCCGGATCCGCGCAGGCGACCAGCAGGCCGCAGCGACCTTGGTGCAACGCAACACAACCACTCAGGCCAACGGCCGGTTGCGCTGGGGTCTCATCGAGTCCACCACATGCGAGGACGACTGGCCGCGCAACCTGGCCACGTACTACAACGACATGCGCCTGTTCCGCGACCGATACCCCTACGGCATGGGCATCATCCGCGCCGAGGTCTGGGCCTGCGCGTTCCGCACCTACACCCCACCGGAGCGCACACCGTACATCCACCGCGACGGATACCCGAAAGGCGTTGTGGTGCACGGCATCGGCAACACCGTGCTGCGCTACGAGGGCGGCCGGGCAATGGCCGACCGGCTGCACGACACCCTGATCACCGTCCCCGACGAGGGCACCAGCGAGATCTACGCGACCCGCGGCAACACCTGCGTGGACCAGTACGTGACCCGCTACCTGATGACCGGCGACCAACCGCCCTACCGGACGACCTGCGCCGGACCGGCACGTCCCAGGGTTTGACCTGTGTCCAAGCCCCTGGGGAAGGCGCCTTCCCCCGGGGCTATCCCTTTGCCTTGCCCTGCCAGATGGCTCGGGAAGCGGCGAGTGGGTCGGTGGCCACGGACGGTTCGGTGTCCCAGATGCGGGTTTGGTGGTCTTCGGTGAGTTGGGGCCAGCCGGGGTCGCCGGTGGTGGCGAAGGTGGTCCAGGCGCGGCGGAGCTGTTCGGACAACGGCTCGAAGGACGCGGGTGGGGGTGTGCCGAGGAAGCGGGTTGCGTAGCGGGTGGTGGGGTCGCCGAAGGTGAAGGGGATGTCGATGCCGTGGGCGGCGCCCAATGTGGGGCCGCGCCAGGCGAAGTCGTACAGCCAGGTGCGGCCGCCCGCGCGGGTGTGGGCCTCGGCGACCCAGGTGGTGGGCATCCGGATCAGGGCGTCGGACAGCATCGCGACGATGGGGTCGCCGTCGAAGGTGCGGTAGGCGGTGGCGGCGTCGGGTGGGAGTCCGATGGCCGCGGCGACGGCGGACAGGTCGGCGTTCGGCACCGGCTTCCCGTGGCCGAGGTATTCGTCGTGGGTGAACCCGCAGATCAGGTCGACGCCCGGGTCGAGCGCCGCGGACCACGGTGGGCCGGTGACGAGGTCGCCGTCGATGACGGGGCTGAACGCGGTGAAGCCCTCGGAGACCGGCACGTCCTGCACGGCGAGGATCGCCTCGGGCGGCAGCGCGGCGAAGCCGTCGCGAGTGGCCGGAACCCCTGCAGCGTCAGCGATTGCGGCGGTGACAGCCGCAGCTTCGGTGGTGCTGCGGTAACCGGACGGAATGCTCTGCGCGATCGCCCGACGGAACAGGCCTTTGGCGGCGCCCATCAGCAACGCGATCGAGGCCGCGCCCGCGGACTGGCCGAACACGGTCACGTTGTCCGGCGCACCACCGAAAGCGGCGATGTTGCGCTGAACCCATTCCAGCGCGGCGATCTGGTCTCGCAGGCCACGGTTGTCCGCGACGCCGGGGAGGTGGCCGAAGCCCTCGAAACCGACCCGATAGTTGACGGTGACCACGACGACACCGGACCCGGCGAGCGTCGCGGCATCGTACTGAGGCATCCGGGTCGCGCCGTGTTTCCACTGCCCGCCGTAGATCCACACCATCACCGGCAAGCCCGCCGCACCGAGGTCCGGCGTCCACACGTTCAGCGTCAAGCAGTCCAGGCCATCGCCGGGTTGCCACGCCGGCGGAGCGCCCGGCGCGGGCGCCGACTGTGGCGGTGCGGAGCCAAAAGAGGTGCAGTCGCGCACCCCGTCCCAGCTCGCGCGTGGTGCGGGCGGCGCGAAGCGCAACGGACCTTCCGGCGCCGCCGCGAACGGAATTCCGCGAAACGCCGTCACGCCTTGGGAAACGCCCCGAACCTGCCCTGACTCAGTTCGCACCAGCACGGCGCGATCCTAACGACGAACATCCAGAGCGGCGCGGATGATGCTGTCGGTGTCGAGGTTGTGGTGGCGGTAGACGTCCTCCAGCGAACCGGACTGGCCGAACTGGGTCACGCCCAACGCGGTCGTCGCGACCCGGTTGATCGTGGCCAGGAACGTCAGGGTGTGTGGGTGGCCGTCGAGGACCGTGATCAGAGGTGCGGCGCGGTCGGCCGGGAAGAGCTGGTCCAGGATCCACGGGGAATCCGCCGAATGCCCTTGGCGGGCCCGCACCGCGCGGTACAGCAGGTCGGGGCTGGTCACGCAGATGACGTCCGCGGGGATGCCGACCTGGTCCAGCCGGGCGGCAGCGGCCAGCGCCTCGGGCACGATGGCGCCCATCGCGGCGATGGTCACAGCAGGCGCGGAGACACGACGCAGCACGTACCCGCCCGCGACGACCTGGCGGCGACGGCGTTCCCGGGCCGCGGGGTCGGTGGGCACGGCGGCCAGGGTCTGGTCGACCGGACGGGTGGACAGCCGCAGGTAGGCGGACGTGCCACCGGGCTTGCCGAGCTGGCCCAGCGACGCCAGCAGGGTCCACTCGGTGTCGATGGCGAACGCGGGTTCGTAGCTGACGCACCCGGGTTGTTCCAGGCCGATGGACGGCGTCTTGATCGACTGGTGCGCGCCGCCTTCCGGCGCCAGCGACACCCCGGACGGCGTGCCGACCAGGATCGACTGGCCGCCCGCGTAGATCCCGTAGGACCAGGGTTCGAGGGCGCGTTCGACGAACGGGTCGTAGAGCACGCCGATGGGCAGGAGCGGCTCGCCC
>CBIMJO010000598.1:0-6346 GCA_966244135.1 uncultured Actinocrispum sp.
GGATGACGGAGTCCTGCACCCCATCGCAGTTGATCCCCGAGCCGCCACGGACCCCGTTGCCGTGGATGACGTTATTCTCGATGAGAGCGTCGGTGATGATGCCGCTCCCCCCCTGGCTGGCGTCGCCGTTCAGGTGGATCCCGCACGAGGCGTTATCACGGACGGTGTTCCCCCGGATGACGGGCGCGACGGCGCTGTTGGAGACGTAGATGCCGTGCTCCTTCCTCGCGTTCGACGTCTCGTTGTTGGCCGCGGGACGGTGGCAGGCGCTGTCCGAGGGCAGCGCGCCGATGTCGTCCGACCCGCCAGTGGTGATCTGGTAGCAGTCCATCCGGCCCAGCAGCGCCTCCGCGCGCTCGGCGATCCTGGCCAACAGTTGCCGCGAGACCTTCATCCGTTCGAGGGTCGAGTTCGGCAGGTGCGGTTCGAGCGTGGCCAGGTGCGTGTCCTGCTCGCCGATCCACGCCTTCAACGAGCCCAGCTGTTCGGGCTGGCCGCGGGTGGCCAGGGCGATGATCTGCCGGGACGCCTGGGTGATGTCGTTGTCGAAGTCGGTCAACGCGGTCAGGTAGCCACCGACGGGTGCGTCCATCGGGTTGGGGTGCAGCTGGGCCAGCGACTCCATCTCGGTGACCCGCGCGGCCGCGAACTCCAGGTGCTTGAGCGCCTTGGACTCGTCACCGAACGTCAGGCCGAGCGAGGCCGCCTCACCGGTGCGCTTGATGCCGTACAACGCGTCGCCGGGCAGCGCATCCCGCGACAACAGCAGACTCATGCCGGCTAAAGCGAACACAAGCACCAACGCGGCGGCCACTGCGACGACGAACCGGCTGCGCCGCGAGCTGACGGCGGGCTTGCGCTTGGCTAATACACGTTGGCGCATCCGTTCGCGGGCAAGGTCATCCGGGGCCAGGTCCGGCCCGAGCTCCTGGAGTGCGGCGACGATCGCCAGCTCGACCTCGAAATCGGGGTCGTCGGTAGGCGACTCGAGCGCGCGAGCGAACCGCTCGGCCTGGTCACCTGCTGCGCTGTCCACCGGTCTCCCCGTTCGCGGAAAACATCTCGAAAGAGACAACGAATCCGGAGCACTGACAGTTACGCCTCCAAGGCAACCTCGGAGAGTGGCCGCCCGTCTCCGGAACGTGAAACTCCGTGTGATGCTGGCTGTGCTGGCCGGTGTTCTCATCCTTTCTACTCCTGCCCAGGCTGCTCCAGCCGGATTTCTGGCCTCGTCGATCGCGTGGCTGGACGCCTTCGAGGGCGAGGTGTTCGGATACGGCTGCGGCACCGAGATGTGCCCCCAGCTGCGCGCCACGTCCGACGGCGGCGCCACCTGGCGAACACTCGCCGCACCGGACGTGAAGCTGCCGGACAACCACAACCAGGTGAAACTGACCCTGATAGATCACCAGATCGGGTACATCACCGACGGAACATCGCTGTGGGCAACCACAAACGGCAGCCGATCGTGGGACAAGCTCACCTTTTCCGGGCTCGCCGACGGGCATTCCATCGGCAAGGTCGTGGTCGCGCACGGCCAGGTCTACGTGATGGTGCACACCTACGGCGAGGACGGCGCCACCCAGCTCTACGAGGCCACTCTGGGCCGTCCCACACTGCGCCCCAAACCGGGGTACGCGGCCGCCGGTGCGATGAGCTACGGCGACATCGCGGTGGATGGTGACGTCATCCAGGTCTATCTCGGCGCCGATCTGGCCACCGCCGTCTACGGGTATTCCACCGACGGACGGCGGTTCACCGGCGCCCCGCTGCCCTGCCCAGTGGACAATTTCGCGATCCTCGCCGGAATCCGGGACGGGCACCCGATCGCCCTCTGCAACAGCGGCGGCGGAACCCCCTCACCAGGGCACATGATGCGCCAGGTGTGGATGGCGCCGAAGCTGGGCGGCGAGTTCGGCACGGTGAACCCGGCGCCGAGCATCGGCATCACCACCGGGTTCGGCGCGGCCTCGGCCGACGATTTCGTGGTCGCCGCGGTCGGCGGGGACGTCAGCATTCTGCACACGAGTTTCGACGGCGGGAAAAGCTGGGACACGAAATTCCTCAGCGAACGCGGGTTCGGGATCTACGACCTCGGGTTCGTCACCGGGAAAATCGGCTACCTCATCGACGGGGAACCGGATACCGAAGGCGGATCCGTGGTTTACCGGACCACCGACGGAGGCCACACCTGGAACGAATTCACCGTAGACCGGTAGGCAGCAGCTGGGCGAGGCGGCGGACGGCGCGGTGCTGCAGGGCCTTGATCGCGCCTTCGTTGCGGTGCATCAGCTGCGCCGTCTCGGCCACCGACAGTCCCTGCAGGAACCGCAGGGCGATGCATTCCCGCTGGTCATCGCCGAGCTGTTCGACGCACTTGAGCAGCTCGGCGTTGGTGATCTTGGACATCACCTGCTGCTCCGGCCCGGCCTGCACGGTGCTGCCGTCGTCGATCTCGGCCTTGGTCACCTCCAGCCGGAACCGGCTGGACTTCACATGGTCCAGCACGAGGTTGCGGGCGATCGTGACCAGCCACGCGCCGACATCTCGGCCCTGGTAGCTGACCGACGCGATCCGCCGCAATGCCCGCAGGAACGTCTCGCTGGTGACGTCCTCGGCCAGTTCCTTGTCACCGACGCGAAACAACACATACCGGTAGACGACGTCGACATAACGCCCGTAGAGCTTGCCGAAGGCCGCCGTATCGCCGCGCTGGGCGCTGTGCACGAGGTCCCAGGACTGCCGGTGCTCCGCGTCCGGCTGTGGGGGTTCCGTGCCCGTATCCGGCCGCGACTCGGCGCTTGAGCGCGCCTGCCACGACGGTGAAGGCATCAGTACTCCCTCGTCGGTTCCCCGGGGCGACCGCACCGCCGCGCTGGAGCCGTAACGCAGCATACGGGTTGTTACTGCAAAGTAGGTAGCAGGTTGGGATATGAGGATGAGACACGATAAGTGCAGCGGCATGACGCGAGTGAGTCATGCCACACTGCGTGTCGCGATCAAGACGCTAAAGGAGAGTTCTCTATGGCCGAGGCGCCCCGCAACGTGTCCGACCTGGTGGCCAGGGCTGCTGAACAAGCCCCGGAGCACCTGGCGTTCGCCGAGTCGGCCAGCGACCTCGCGGTGAGCTGGGCGCAGCTGGACGGCGCGGTCAACGCCGAGGCGCGCCGCCTGCTGGACGCCGGGGTGCAGCCGGGCGACCGCGTCGCCGTGCAGCTGCCCACCGGCATCGGGTTCGCCATCGCCCTGTTCGGGGCGCTGCGCGCCGGGGCCGCCGCCGTCCCGATGTCCGCGGAGCTGCCCGTGCGGGAGCGCACCCGCATTCTCGACTCCGCCACGCCCAAGATCGTGACATCCACCGCACCGGGGCTGGACAGCGGGGATGCCGTCCGCAGCCCGGTGGGCGGCGAGGACGTCGCGCTGCTGTGCTTCACGTCTGGGACGTCGGGTGTGCCGCGCGGGGTGATGTTGTCGCACCGGGCGATGCTGGCGAACGTCGAGCAGTGCGCGTCCCTCAAGCCCGCTCCAGTCACGTCGACTGACCGTGTTCTGCTTGCAGTGCCGTTGTTCCACGCGTATGGCCTTGGTCCCGGTCTGTTCCAGGTCGCCGCCGCGGGCGCCTCCGCGGTGCTGATGGACCACTTCAGCGTCGAGCCGGCGCTGAAGGTCTGCGAGGACTACCGGATCAGCGTGATCGTCGGTGTTCCGCCGATGTACCAGGCGTTCTCCCAGGTCCCGCGCGAGCGGCTGGCCGATGCGCTGTCGACGTTGCGCCTGCTCACCTCCGGTGCGGCGCCGTTGGACCCCTCGGTGCTCACGGCGATGCGCCAGGCGACGGGCCTCAGCGTGTTCGAGGGCTACGGGCTCACCGAAACAGGGCCGGTATTGACGTCGACACTGGTCGGCGGCGTCGCCAAGCCCGGGTCTGTGGGGCGTCCGCTGCCGGGCGTGGAGCTCCGGATCGTCGACAGCGACGGCGAACCCGATGACGAGGACGACGAGGACGCCGGCGTGGTGTCCGTGCGCGGGGCGAACCTGTTCAGCGGCTACTGGCCCGACGGTTCGTACGGCCCCGACGCCCAGGGCTGGTTCCGCACCGGCGACGTCGGCTACCTCGACGACGAAGGCGACCTCCACCTGGTCGACCGTGCCAACGACCTGATCATCGTCAACGGCTTCAACGTCTACCCCCACGAGGTCGAACAGGTCCTGGCGGAACTGACGGAGGTCGCCGAGGCAGCCGCCGTCGGCGTCCCCGACGAGCGAACGGGCGAACGCGTCAAGGCCGTCCTGATCCTGCGCGACGGCGCCTCGCTGACCGAGGAGCAGGTGCGGACCCACTGCGCCGAGCGGCTGGCGAAGTTCAAGGTGCCCGGCTCGGTCGAGTTCGTCACGACACTGCCGCACTCCGCCACTGGCAAGCTGCGCCGGGCCTCGCTGCGGTAGGCCGATACGGTGTGACCGTGGCTGAAGTGACCGTGGTGACCAGGATCGGCTGCCACTCCTGTGTGCAGGCCGAGGCGGACGTCGAGCGCATCTGCGGCGAACTCGGCGTCCCCTGGTCCGTCGTGGACGTCGACTCCGACCCGGAACTGCGTGCCGAGTACGGCGACCAGGTCCCGGTGATCCTCATCGACGGCAAGGAACACGGCTACTGGAAGGTCGAGGAGGCGCGGCTGCGCGCCGCTCTTGCCTAGCCTGCTGGCGACCAGCAGTACTCCACGACGTTCTGGATGCCCTCGGCCACCGCTTTGTTCGTTCCTGCCGGGGAATGCGGCGACGAGCTTGAGGCTGGAGTCGGCGCAGCGGTGGCCGTCCTGTTGTTTCTGCTCGGCGTCGTGTTGCTCGGCCTGGGCGGCGTGCAGGCGGTCGGCCACCGCCTTTCCCTTGGCCTGTGCGGCATCCAGCTCGATCTTGGTCTGGGCCGCCAGGAAACTCAGTGCTGCCAGCACCACGAGCAGGCCCTTCATGGACAGCTCGCGGTGAGCTGGTCGCGCGCCGCATCGAGCTGATGAGCAGCACCAGCACCGGCGTGCGCCGATGCCTGGGCCGTGTGGGCCAGTCATGTGGTTGAGGTCCCCGGACATTTTCGTGCCCCCGCCGCTGAAGGTGGTCGCCGGAGGGCGGCAGAACGTAACAGACTTCTTACCGTTCCGGTCCGGTTGGTGCGAGCCGGACGGCGATGGGCATCGAATAGGGGGTGTGGAGCAACTGAGCAAGGGGCGCGCGAGCCTGGTCGGAGTGGTCTCCGTGGCCGGCGCGCTCGCGGCCGGGCATCTGGTGGCGGGGGTGCTGGACGCCAACGCCTCGCCGGTCCTGGCGGTGGGCAAGACGGCGATCGACCTCACCCCGGGGCCGGTGAAGGACTGGGCGGTCGCGACCTTCTACACCTACGACAAGCTGGCGCTATTCACTGGGATGGGGCTCGTCCTCATCGGCGTCGGGGTGGCCGCCGGGCTGCTGTCGCGGCGCAGCCCGCTGCCCGGGTCGATCATCGCCGCGGCCATCGGGGTGCTCGGGATCGTTGCCGTCATGGTCCGCCCTGATGTGGGGCAGCTCGCCGTGCTGGCGCCGGTGGCGAGCCTCCTTGTGGGTGTCGGGTTGTTCCGGTTCCTGCACAGGCGCGCGCACGAGATCGAGGACGACGAGGACCGGCGCCGGTTCATGAAGGTCTCCGCCGGGGTCGTCATCGGTATCGGGGTCGCGGGTGGCGGCGGGCAGCTGCTGGCCAACCGGGTCGACGTGGAGGGCTCGCGCACGGCGATCGGCGACCTCAAGGCCACCACCCACGCCCCGCCCATCCCGCAGAACGCCGACTTCGCGCCCAGCACACCCCGGTTCGTCACGTCCAACCGCGACTTCTACCGCATCGACACCGCCCTGTCCGTACCCAAGATGCGCGCCGAGGACTGGGTGCTGAAGATCCACGGCGCGGTCGACAAGGAGCTGACCCTCAAGTACGAGGACATCCGCAGCCGCCCGCTGATCGAACGCACCGTGACGCTCACCTGCGTGTCCAACGAGGTCGGCGGCGACCTGATCTCCACGTCCACGTTCATCGGCGTCCCGCTGCGCGACATCCTCGCCGACGCGGGCGTCAAACCCGGCGCCGACCAGCTGTTCTCCACCAGCGTCGACGGCTTCACCTGCGGCACTCCCGTCGCGGACATCATGGACCGCGGCATGCTCGCGATCGGCATGAACGGCGAGCCGCTGCCGGTCGAGCACGGGTTCCCCGCGCGGATGGTCGTTCCCGGCCTCTACGGCTATGTCTCGGCGACCAAATGGGTCGTGGACATGAAGTTCAACAAGTTCACCGACGAGCAGGCCTACTGGGTGCCGCGCG
>CBIMJO010000599.1:0-6344 GCA_966244135.1 uncultured Actinocrispum sp.
CCTGCTCGGAATCCCCACCTGACCAGCCACAACCGACTTTGACGGAACCCTGCCCTCTCCGGGGGGCGGCCCCGAGGCCAGTCTATCGAGGGTGGAGGGGTGGCCCCAGGGGTGAAGCGTGCGAGTGGGCCGTTCGCGCGGAGTTCACTGGACCGGGCGACAGGGTGGGTGCGGGCCGGTTTGGTGGGGGGTGGCGGGGTCCCAGCACGGAAACCGGCCCGCGGAATGCTCGTGGAGCAGGGATTTCTGGGTATCGCAGGGGTTTCAGTTGCTGTTGATGAAGGTTCTGGCCAGTTGCTGGCCGAGGGTCACCGCGTTCGCGTGGCTCTCGATGGGGTTGACCTTCGAGTTCTTGAACACGATGTAGGTGACGCCGGAGTCCGTGCCGCCGTTGCTCGGGTCGGGGTTGATGCCCAGGTCCCGGGCGGTGGCGTAGGACGCCTCGCCGATGATGTCGGTCGGCCCGGTGTCACCGACCACGGCGTACTCCACCTGGTTGTTGTAGATCACCGCGACGACACCGCCGCCGGCGATCTGGAAGCTGCGGTAGTCCCAGGTGCTGCTCGGGCTGGGGACCACCACATAGGGCAGCGACGAGGCGATCAACGGCTGTCCGTTGGACTGGTGGAACGCGGTGTCCGGCTGGAAGCAGCAGTCGGTGTTCTCGTTGCACTGGGTGGTGCGCTGGCCATCGCAGTCGATGTCCATGTCGCCCTTCCAGAAGACCGCGCCGTTGCGGTTGCAGACCGGGATGGTCCGGCCGGTCTCGGAGTCGGTCTTGTAGAGGCCGTTGGAGATCTGCTGGCCACACGAGGTGACCTTGGCGAGCAGCTCCGCGGCGGTCGGGGCACCGCCACCGCCTCCGCCACTGTCGGTGACGGTCAGCGAGTCAAGGTTGGGGCCACCATTGGCCGTGGTCGCGGTGACCTTGACCGAATGCGAGCCCGCTGTCGCGTTGACGGTGACGGTGGTCGTGGTCCACGTCTCCCACGAGCCGGTGGCCGCGAAAGTCGGTGTGGACACTGTGGTGCCGTCCACGGCGACGGTCATCGGCCGGGAAACCGTTGTGCCGTTGGCATACCGGAAAATCAGCTGCGTGCTGCCGGCCGCCGCGACGTTCACCGACCACGTGACGCCGGAGCCGACGACGTTGGTGCCGTTGACAAAACCGGTGCCCGTGTAGCCGGCGTGGTCCGAATCGACCGTGCCCTGGGTGATCGTGGCGTTCTCCGCCTGGTAGACCGTTGTCGCCGCCGACACCGCGGCCGGCATCGCCACCAGGCCACCGGCCGCCGCGACCGCCGCGGCGATGGCCCTGAATCTGCGCATGGCTTCACCTCCGGAACAGTAAGGAAACTTTACTTACTATCCGGAGAAAGTAGGTCTAGACCGGTCTAGACGTCAATACTCGGCGCTTTGTTCAGTGGCGATACGAAGTAGGGACGTCCATAAACAATTCTGATGGCAGCCCGGCGAAACCTAGGGCAGCCAGCCCAGACCGTAACCGTATCCGCGTTCGAGATCGGTGAACTCCAGTCCCACCTCACCGGCGCCGTCCACCGGCAGCGACGGCCCGGGGACAGGCGGATCGGCGAGCACCCGCGGCGGTGTGCGGTCCAGTTTCCAGACCGTGCGCGGCAACCGGGCCGGGTCGAACCGCACCCGCACCTGGAACGACTCGCACGTGGTCAGCGGGACGAAGGCGAAGTAGTCCCGGATCGGCTTGCCGTCGAGGATCTGGAACACCATGGTGTAGCTCAGCTCGTCGCCGCGCTCGAGTTGCCTTGGCAGGTCGAGGATGTAGTAGAAGTGTCCCTGCCCCTGGCGTTCCGCCGTCGTGATCCGCGCGCCCTGCTGGACATCCGCCGCCACCGCACGCTCTCCGCCGGAACCGTCCAAAGTGGGCGGAACGCTGAACCGCGCGGAGATCCGGCGCACGCCGTCGCGCACGGCCACGATGGTCCGTTCCTCGATCAGCTCGGGCAGCTCGCGGTCCAGCCGCATCAGCGCCCTGAACCGGCGGACCAGCCAGCCCCGGTCCGGGTCGTCGAGGTTGTCCGGGCCTCGGCGAGCGGCGATCTCCTGCGCCAGCAAGCGGAACGCCTCTTCGACCCGGCGGCGGGCGGTGCGCACCGAGCAGTGCAGGTGCTGCGCGAGCTGTTCCTCCCGCTCGCTCAACGTGGGAAACCGGAACGCCGAGTCGATCGCCAGTGCGGCCCGGATGATCACCGCAGTGTCCGGGCCCAACTCGATCTCCTCGATCGCCTCACCGATCCGGCGCCGGATGTCCCGGTCGCTCGCGCCCGGCGGCAGTTCGCACCACCGCGCGATGGTCGGGCCCATCCGTTCGCGCAACACCGTGTGCTGCAAGCCCCAGCCACGGCGCAGGGTCGTGAACTCGCGAACGAGGACGTCCTCGATGTCCGGCACGGGTTCCTCCTCCCCAGAAGTCCCAAGCGGCCGGCCCGGAACCCCGGGCCGGCCCCATTCTCACTCAGCCGGACAGCGCGGTGACGATCCAAACCAGGTGGCTCTCCATTCTGTCCTCCTTTTGTCCACACGAGACTTCAGTGGGCGCCCGGGGACGAGCCTGCCGCGCCGCGGTGGCCAGTTCGACGCCACCTGTCACGCACCTTGTGTGCCATCTGGCTCACAAGCCGGCGAACGAGCGCAGCACCTGCGGTTCCGCGACCACGATCCGTTTGCGGCCGGTCATCACGACACCGCGGCCGCGCAGCAACGCCATTGTGCGCGCGACCGCGCGCCGCGAGGCGCCGACCTGGTTGGCGATGTCCTGCTGGGTCAGCGGTGTGTCCAGCAGGATTCCCTCCTCGGTTGGACGGCCGTGTTCCTCGGTCAGCCGCACCAGATAGACCGCCACCCGATGGCTCACATCCAGTACCGCCGAACCGATGTGCGCGTCCTGCGCCTGCCGTAACCGGACCGAGGTGGTCCGGACCAAAGCGAGGGCGACATCCGGCCGAGCCCGCACGGTGGCCAGGAACTGTCCACTGGTCAGCTGGATGACAGAGGTCGGCACGACGCTGCGCACCGACGCCATCCGGCTCCAGCCGTTGACCGCCGCCAGCTCCCCGATGATGTCGCCCGGGCCCCGCAGCGCGAACAGCACCTCACGGCCGTCCGCCAGCGTGCGCGACACCCGGACGTGCCCGCTGACCAGCAGGAACACGTGGTCCGACGGGTCGTCCTCGCGCAGCATCAGCTCGCCGGGCCCGAAGGTCCGGCGGATGCCCTGGCCCAGCAGGTGATCGCGGTCCGCGGCCGTAAGGTAGGACAGGAAAGCGCACGCGCGCATGCGAGAAGCGTACGGGACCGCGCGGGCGTGAACCCGTTTTGGCCAATCGCCGGATAACAGGTGACCATCCGTTCGTCGGCGAAAGGCGGTTCATGAACACATCCGACGATGACGCGGCGGTAATACAGGCGTCGCTGCGTGATCCGGACCTGTTCGCGGTGATCTTCGACCGGCACGCCCCATACGTGCACCGGTATCTGGCGCGGCGGCTGGGCCGGGAGGCAGCCGACGACCTGGTCGCCGAGACGTTCCTGGTGGCGTTCGGCAAACGGGAACGCTACGACAGCAGCCGGATGGACGCGTGCCCGTGGCTCTACGGCATCGCGACCAACCTGGTCGGCGAGCACCGCAGGCAGGAGGCGAAACAGTTCCGGCTGCGCAGTGCCATCGCGCCCGAGCCCGACGAGGTGTCACACGCCGAGCGTGTGGTCGCCCAGGTGGCCGCGCAGGCGATGGGGTCGATGCTGGGCGCGGCACTCGCCGATCTGTCCACAGGGGACAGAGACGTGCTGTTGCTGATCGCCTGGGAGGGCCTGTCCTACGACGAGGTGGCGGTCGCGCTGGGGATCCCGGTCGGCACCGTCCGGTCACGGCTCAACCGCGCCCGCAAACAGGTCCGTGCCGTTCTGGAAGTCCCGCAGCAGACCGAGAAGGAGATCCCGTCACATGGATGAGCTGCAACTGCTTCGCGAGCTGGGCGACGAGACTCCGCTGGTCTCCGCCCAGGACCTCGCCCCCGCCCGCGCCAGGTTCGTGGCGGGCATGAAACCCAAACGTGGCAAGCGGTTCGCGGTGTACGGCGCCGCAGTCGTCGGCCTGGCGGCGGCGATCTTCGCCGTGTTCGCGCTGATCCCGCCCAGCAAGGACGGCAGCGGGCCCGCACCGGCCGCCGCCAGCGCTGAGACTGTGTTGCGCAGCGCGGCACAAGCGGCGCGCAGCCAGCCGTTCGTCGAGCCCCGGCCCGATCAGTTCGTGTACACCCGGATCAGCTACCCGGGCCAGCCGGACTACGAGTCGTGGCTGTCGGTGGACGGTACCCGGGACGGCCTGATCATCAGCCAACCCGACCCGACCCCGACGCCGGTGGCCGGTTGCCGCAACGGCCGTGCCGCGGTCATCAAGGGCGACAAGCCGATCCCCGGGAAAACCGAGGCCTGCGAGCCCAATCCCGCCTTCATCCCGGACTTCCCGACCACCGCGGACGCGATGCTGGCGTACCTGAACAAGAATCACAGTGGCGTGAAGGGCGACGTCAACGCGATGGGCAAGGACACCATGCAGTACATGATGTCCTACCTGCGCCCGGCTTCCCGGGCGGCGCTGTACGAGGCGATCGGGCGGATCAAGGGCCTGAAGCTGGACGAGCACGCGAAGGACGCGGCGGGCCGCCCGGCGGTCAAGATCTCCTGGAACTTCGAGGGACGCAGCGGCGGCTTCCTGCTGGACCCGAAGACCTACGCCTACCTTGGCTTCGACGACAGTGGCGCGCTGACTGCACTGACCCTTGTGGACGCTGTCGGACAGCGTCCTTAAACCGGGGGATTCTCCAGGAGCTGGGTGGTGACGGCCAGGCGGGAGTCGACGCCCAGCTTCCGGAGGATCCGGGAGACGTGCATCTGCACCGTGCTGCGGGACAGGGTCAGCTGCATGGCGATGTCCGCGTTCGGCCAGCCCGCCGCGACGAGTTCGGCCACTTTGGCTTCGATACGGGACAACGGGCCACGAGGCACGGAGACCGGGCGCAGGCCGAAAGCGGCCAGGCGGGACTCGGCGCGGCGGGCATCCCAGGCCGCGCCGAGCTCGGTGTACACGATCATGGCGTCGTGCTGGGCGTCCCGGGCCTCGTCCAGCTCCCGGCCGGCGGCCAGCACGACGGCCGCGTCCTCGGCGGCCATCCCGTGCTCGATCTTGCGACCGGCCACCGCGAAGTGCTTGGCCACAGTCAACAAGGACCCGGCGTCCGCTTCGATCAGCCCCCGGCACCACTGCAAGGCCGCGGCGGCCCGCGCGGGCTGGACCTCCATCTCAGCCTCGGCAGCGCACACCGCCAGCGCCGCCTGAGCCAGATCCCGTTCGCCCAGGTCCAAAGCGAGCCGGACAACGCGCGGCAACCATTGGTGCCGCAGCATCATCGGCGAGTAGGTCTGGTCCAGCATCGGCGCCATGATCTTCAGCGCCTCGGCGGCCCGGCCGCGCTGTTCGGCCGCCATCGAGTGCGCGGTGATCAGGAAGTCGCAGCTCTCCAACGTTTCCGGCGTCGGCACCGGCTGGTCCAGACCGAGCTTCAGGTGCCGCTCGAGGGTCACCGAGTCGTCCCGGTGCGCGGCGATCAGGGCGACGGCCCCGTGCAGCAGCTGGATCACACCGTGCTGGCGCAGCCCGTAGAACGTGATCTCCCGGCCGTCGCGGACCACGGAGTCCAGCTCCACCAACGAGTCGTCCCACCGGCCGAGCCAGAAGTAGTGCACCGCGGCGGCGATGTGCGGCCCGCTCGGCAGGCTCAACCGGGTCACCAGGTGCTCGGCCGCGGCCAGGGTCTGGCTCGCGTCGGTCAGCCGGTCCAGGTTCTGCAGCGTGAACATCTTGTTGTCCAGCAGGCTCAGCAGCAGGTCGCCCCACTCCGGGCGGGTGGACATCACCGAGATCGCCGAGTTGATGTGCTCCAACGCCTCCTGGTGGTGGCGCAGCATCGAAGCGGTCTGCCACAGGAACTGTGAGGCGCCCGCGGCGGCGAACTTGTTCCCCTCGGCGCGGGTTTCGGCCAGCTGCTCCTTGGCGAACTCCGCCGCGGTCTCCGGGTCGTCCATCCCGCTGCGCGCGACCATCGACCGCAGCGCCTGGTGCCGGGCCCGCCAGTGCTCCGGCACGTCCGGGTCGCCGATCATCTGGTCCAGTGCCTCGATCGCGCGGGCGTTGTCGCTGCCGCGGTAGTCGAGATATGCCAGGACAAGGCGCATCTCCGAGGTCAGGTCGGCGTCGTTGGTGCCGGACAACACCGCCCGCGCCTCCGACTCCGGGCTGCGGCCGA
>CBIMJO010000600.1:0-6321 GCA_966244135.1 uncultured Actinocrispum sp.
TCCCGGTGCACCCCACCAACCTATGCGGGCGCTCGCCTCCCGGACATGGCACGACGGTGGGTCGGGTGGAAGCCCGATCGTGGTGGTGGGTGTGAGCTGGGGATGGGTGCTGTGGGTAACTGGATCGATACTGAATTCGTCCGTTCGCGGGGTGCCAGATGTCTTGGAAACACCCCTGATTCACCCCCAGTTTTTCTGTATCGATTTTGATGTCGGGGCCGTGATCGGTACGTTGATGCTCGTCACCACCGTGTGCGACGTCAGCGTTGCCGTCATCACCACATCGGGAGGCCGCAGTGCACACGAAGCTCCACCGCGTCGTCGCCGACGTCACTCAGCGTATTGTCGAACGCAGCGCGGTCGGCCGACAGGCATACCTCGACCGGGTTCGCGCGATGGCGACGTCGGGGCCGGTGCGGGCCGGGATGGCCTGCAGCAACCTCGCGCACGGCTTCGCGGCCTGCGAGGGACCGGACCGCATTGCCGTGCGCGGTCTGGTGAAGCCGGGCGTGGCGATCGTTTCGTCGTACAACGACCTGCTGTCCGCGCATCAGCCGCTGGACGAGTACCCGGGGTGGCTCAAGGAGTCCGTGCGCGAGGCTGGGGGTGTCGCGCAGTTCGCCGGTGGGGTGCCCGCGATGTGCGACGGGATCACCCAGGGCCGCGCGGGGATGGAGCTGTCGCTGTTCAGCCGCGAGGTCATCGCGATGGCGACCGGGATCGCGCTGTCCCACGAGATGTTCGACGCCACCCTGCTGCTCGGGGTGTGCGACAAGATCGTGCCGGGGCTGCTGATCGGCGCGCTGGCGTTCGGGCACCTGCCCGCGATCCTGGTTCCGGCCGGGCCGATGACGTCCGGCCTGCCGAACAAGGAAAAGGCCCGTATCCGGCAGCTGTTCGCCGAAGGCCGCGCCACCCGCGAGGAGCTGCTGGCGGCGGAGTCAGCGTCATATCACGGCCCGGGGACCTGCACGTTCTACGGCACGGCCAACTCCAACCAGCTCGTCGTCGAGGTCATGGGCCTGCACCTGCCCGGCGCCAGCTTCGTGCACCCGCACACCCCGTTGCGCCGCGCGCTGACGGAAGAGGCGGGCCGCCAGGTTGTCCGCCTGACACAACAACAAGGGCACTACACGCCGATCTCGGAAGTGATCGACGAACGGTCGATCGTCAACGGTGTGGTGGCGTTGCTGGCGACCGGCGGATCGACCAACCACACGCTGCACCTGCCGGCGATCGCCGCGGCCGCGGGAATTCAGCTGACGTGGGACGACTTCTCGGACCTGTCCGCGGTGGTGCCGCTGATGGCCCGCGTGTATCCCAACGGTTCGGCTGACATCAACCACTTCCACGCGGCGGGCGGAGTGCAGTTCCTGGTTTCCGAACTGCTCGACGCCGGTCTGCTGCACCGCGATGTGCGCACGGTCGCCGGTGGCGGCCTCGACCTGTACCGGCAGGAACCCGTGCTGGAGGACGGAAAGATAGTCTGGCGCGACGGGCCGACGAGCAGCCTGGACACCGAGGTGCTGCGCGGTGTGGACGACGCGTTCGAGCCCGAGGGCGGCCTGCGGATGCTGTCCGGCAACCTCGGCCGCTCGGTGATCAAGGTGTGCGCGGTCCAGCATTCGGACTGGGTCGTCGAGGCGCCCGCGCGAGTTTTCGGCAGCCAGGAAGAGCTTTCCGCCGCGTTCCGCAACGGTGAGCTGAACCGCGATGTCGTCGTGGTCGTGCGCAACCAGGGCCCGCGAGCCAACGGAATGCCCGAACTACACGGCCTGACACCGGCTCTAGGCGCGTTGATGGACCACGGGCACAAGGTCGCGCTGATCACCGACGGCCGGATGTCCGGCGCGTCCGGCAAGGTTCCCGCCGCGATCCAGGTCACGCCCGAAGCTGTGGCCGGCGGTCCGCTCGCCCGGCTGCAGGACGGCGATGTCATCCGGCTCGACGCCGAGAAGGGCACGCTGGACGTGCTGGTCTCGCCCGAAGAGTTCGCCGGAAGGTCCATTGTGGAACCTCCGTCGACGCCGTGGGAAGGGACGGGCCGGGAGCTGTTCGCCGCGTTGCGCAACGCTGTCGGGCCTGCCGACCGGGGCGCTACCGTGTTCGGCGACAAGAGCTGGGAAATGGTGTGACCGCGGGCAGCGGCACTCAGTTGGGAGATGGCGTGACCACCGGTTCCGAACTGCTCACCTTGTCGCCGGTCATCCCGGTTGTCGTCGTCGACGACCCGGGCGACGCGGCACCGCTCGCCGAGGCGTTGCTGGCGGGCGGCATCAAGGTGATCGAGCTGACCCTGCGGACCCCGGTAGCGCTTGAAGCGATCGCGAACGTGCACAAGTCGGTGCCCGACATCGTTCTCGGCGCAGGCACGATCACGTCGCCCGCCCAGGCGGCGCAAGCCGCGGAAGCCGGAGCGTCGTTCCTCGTCACGCCAGGCACCACCGATGCTGTGCTGGACGCCTGCGACGCCACCGGGTTGCCGTTCCTGCCCGGGGCGAGCACGGTGTCGGAGATGATGCGGCTCGCCGAACGTGGGCTGACCGCGTTGAAGTTCTTCCCCGCCGAGGCCGCGGGTGGCGCGGACTTCCTCAAGTCCGTCTCCGGTCCGTTGCCGGAGCTGCGGTTCTGCCCCACCGGTGGCATCAACCTGGCGAACGCGCCGCAGTACCTCGGCCTGCCGAACGTCAAGTGCGTGGGCGGGTCGTGGCTGACACCCAAGGACGCGTTGGCAGCCAAGGACTTCGGCCGCATCGAGGCGCTCGCCAAGGAGGCGTCCGCGCTGACGGCCTAGTTATTCGCTTGTCGCGCCTGGCATCCCGCCACGACACTGTGCCGCGTGATTCCAGTCAGACAAGTCCGCGCGGTGTACACGGAGGACACCGTCACCGTGTACCAGGCGTACAACCCCACGCTGGGCGCGTACGCCGCGGCTCATGGGCGTTTCCCGGACACCTACAACCGTGACCGGATGACGTGGATCAAGCCCTCTTTCCTGTGGATGATGTACCGATCCGGCTGGGCGACGAAGCAGCGGCAGGAACGCGTGCTGGCGATCGAGATCTCGCGATCCGGCCTGGAGTGGGCGCTGGCCAACGCCGCGTTGAGCCACTACCAACCGGATGTGCACGCCTCGCGCGAGGAGTGGGCCGCCACGCTGCGCAGGCCGGTGCGCGTCCAGTGGGATCCGGAGCGTTCGCTGACCATGCGGCCGTTGGAGTACCGGTCGCTGCAGGTCGGGCTGTCCGGTACGGCGGTGAACCGGTACGCCGACACGTGGATCGTGGGCATCACCGACGTGACCGATCTGGCGCACCGGATCCATGGCCTGGTCCAAGCGGGCGACCTCACCGAGGCAGAGGCTCTGCTGCCCGCGGAACGTCCTTATCCGCTGCCGACCGAGATCGCGGGCGCTCTCCGCGCCGAGACCAGCGAATAGCCCAGTTCAGCATCCTGCAGGACACCGCGACCAAGACAGGTGTGCGTCGATCCCGACCATGACGTCACGGTGATTCCGGTCCTGCTGGGTGGCGTTGATGTGCTTGAGCCGGAGGACCTGCCTGGCCCCACTCGCCACCGGGCTCCGGACGGGGGTCGCACGCCCCTGCTGCCCGGCTCCGTCGCGGGTATGAAGTTATTCGAGGGTGTCGAGCAGGTTCGTCTCCTCACCGACGTTCCGTAGTTCGTCTTTCACGACCCGGTAGGCGAGTCCTTGGGCGTAGCCTTTGCGCGCGAGCATCCCGACCAGGCGCCGGATCTTGGTCTGCTGGTCGGCGGACCCCATCGACGGCAGGCGTTTGCGGACAAGCTGCCGCGCCCGCTCCTCCTCCGCGTCGGAGTCGACCGCGGCGACCGCCTCCGCCGTCGTCTCGCTGTCCACACCACGCCGGCGCAACTCGAGCGACAACGCTCGGCGCCCGATCCCCTGATACGTGTGCCGCGAGTGCACCCACATCTCGGCGAACGCCTTGTCGTCGATCAGCCCGACATCATCCAGCCGCCCCAGCACCTGCTCGGCGACATCGGCCTCGATCCCCTTGCGTACCAACGCCTTCTGCAACTCCAGCCGTGTCCGTGGCCGAGCCGTCAGCAACTGCAGGCAGATGTCCTTCGCCCACACCGCCGGATCCCGTTCGGACTGCTCACGCTTCGCCCCCGATCGCCGCCCAGACCCATCGTCGTCGTGCGACTCCTCCGCACGCCGCCGCCGAGACCCCGAACGACCACCCGGCTCCGCGAACAGGTCCCGCAGCCCTCCAGCCGACGCCACCGAACCAGCAGACGCCGCAGGGAGACCAGCCTCTGGATCCACCGCCGATCCTCGCCGCCGCTCAGCCCTCTCAACGCGGTCCGTGTCCTCCGCAGAGGATCGCGCCGCCGCCGAACGACCACGCCCCTTCGTATGCGCCGACTGCTCAGCCTCCGCAAGCAAACCACGCAACTCCGACACCCGCGACGACTTCCCGCTGTCCACTGGAGAATCGCCCTCGGGCGCCGACGGAGAGTCCGGCTCGGCAAAGCCAGGTGGCCGCCGTGGTCTACGCCCCGACGACGAGTCCTCTGTGTACGCCTGCAGCCGTGGCGCGGACTCGGCCTCTCGACCGATGTCCCGGCCCTGCACCTGCCGGAGCCGTCGCCCACCTGCCTCCGGCTCATCTCCCAGCGACCAGGCTCCTGATGGCTCCTCATGCGGCGACCGTCCCGCCAACAGCCCGCCCCCAGAAGACTGACCCGCAGACGGCCCGTCTCCGGAAGACAGCGCTGCCGACGGCTCATCCCTGGACGACTGCTCCGCCAACGGTTCTTCCTTGGGAGACCGTCCCGCCAGTGGCTCGACCCCAGAAGACCGCCCTGCTAGCGGTTCTTCCCCGGGAGACCGCCCCGCCGACGGCCCGTTTCCGGGAGACCAACCCGCCAGCGGCTCGACCCCGAGAGACCGTCTTGTCGACGGCCCATTCCTTGGGGACCGTCCTGCCGACCGCCCTGTCAGCGGGTCGTTCCTGGGGGACCGCCCTGCCGACAGTTCGCCTCCGGAGGGCTGCGCCGCCAACGGCCCATCTCCGGGAGACCGCCCTGCGGGCGGGTCGTTCCGGGGGGACCGTCCTGCAGACGGTTCTTCCCCGGAAGGCTGTGGTCGGCGCTGGGATGCCGTGCGGCTGCCGGACGACCGCTCCGCCTGAGCGATCAGATCGCGCAGTTCGGAGAGCCGGGTGGCAGTACCCGACCGCTCAGTCGCAGACGAGCCGACATCCGCCGATGCCGCGCCCACGGACAAGCCATCGCTGGCCAATGCGTCCCCCGCAGACGAGCCAACATTCGCCGATGCCTCGCCCTGAGGCGAGCCAGCACCCGTCGACGCCGCGCCCGCAGATGAGGCATCGCTCGCCAATGCGTCGTCCGCAGACGAGCCAGCATCCGTCGATGCCTCGCTCGGAGGCGAGCCAGCACCCGCAAACGCCTCGCCCGCCACGGTTTTGGGCGTCGATGTGTGGCCTGGTGTTGCGAGCGCTTGGCCTGGATCCCGGTCGACCACGCCCGGCCGACCCGGATCGCCAGTCCCCGCAAGAGCAGGCACTGGCCAAGCCTCCGCCTGAGCCGCCCCGGCGAGGGTGCTCAGGTCGCCGTCTTCAGCACCGGCCGCGGTCGGCGCTGATCGATCATCATCCACCTGAACCGCAGCCCGACGACTCGGCTCACCGGTCCTCGCCCCGGCAGACCCCGGCTTGGAGTCCGACACGAAGTCCGGCGCCGTCTCGTCCGGCAGGCTCAGGTCACCGATGCCTTGACCGGTGGGCGTGGACTCCGCCCCATCCTCGGCGCCCGGACGAATTCCCACAGCCGGACCGCTCTGCTCGGCAGCGCGTGGACCGGCCGTTCGTGCCTCCGGGGCACGAGCCTCCCCGATGGGGTGGCTCAGAATCTCGAGGCCTGGCCGAGCAGGGGTCGAGTTCCGGGTCGCCGTATCGGAGCGGGCTGGGCCGTCGGCGCTGGGATCTTGAGGCCCTGATGCCGTGGGGTCACGAGTCTCTGCTTGTGGCTCAGCGGATCGCGGTTCCTGACGGGAGACCGGGTGGGGAGCAGGGCCAGGCAGTTGCTCTGCTCCCCCAGCGTCGTCGCCGTCATGGGGTGGGGATGGTGGTGCAGGGTCGAGAGTGGTGCCCCAGGGGTCGAAGTCCGGGTATGGCTGGGTGGGCTCGGCAGCGCGTTGTTCCGCTACCCAGTCGGTCAGCCAGTCCAGGTGGTCCGAGCGGTCGGGCATCAGAAGTCAACGGGTGCGGGGGCGGCCTCCTCCGCATCGAGCTTGGGACCGATGCCCATCTT
>CBIMJO010000601.1:0-6312 GCA_966244135.1 uncultured Actinocrispum sp.
GCCGACCCCGACGGGTTGTTCAACCATCCCGAGTCCCCGGCGGCGACTTCCTTCCGCGGCTTCGGCCGTTGCCCCACCGATGCACAGGGCAACTATTGGATCGTGACCCTGCCGCCTGGTGCGCTGCCTGGGCAGGCGCCGCACATCGACGTGTCGGTGTTCGCCCGTGGGCTGTTAGACCGTGTTGTCACGCGGATCTACCTTGCGGACGCTCCCGATCCCGTGCTGGACGGCGTTCCCGCGGAGCGCCGGCAGACGTTAATCGCGATTCCCACCGCTGACGGGTACCGGTTCGACATCCACCTCCAGGGCGCCGACGAGACGGTCTTCTTCGACTTGTAGAACCCGGCCACGGGACCAGGATGGGGTCATGCGGATCGACCACTATCTGGAGTTCCACGCTCCCGTCGCGACCAGCATCGTCGTGGCGGTCAGCGTGTTCGTGCTGGACGAGGCCGAGCGGCTGCTGATGATCCGGCGGGCCGACAACGAGCTGTACTCGCTGCCGGGCGGGCCGCAGCAGGTCGGCGAGACCATCAGCGCCGCGGCCGTCCGGCAGGTCAAGGCCGGGACCGGCATCGACATCGAGGTCACCGGGCTGATCGGGATCTACTCCGACCCGGAGCATGTGATCTCCTACGACACCGGGGAGATCCGGCAGGAGTTCGCCATCGCGTTCCGCGGCCGGCCGCTGGGCGGATCGCCGCACCCGGGGACCGACAGCACCGAAGTTCTGTGGGTTGAGCAGGCACTTCTCTACGAGCTGACCATCCACCCGGCCGTGCGGCTGCGCATCCAGCACGGGTTCGACGCCTCGCCTTCGCCGTTCTACGCCTAGCCCCGATAGCTTGTGCACGATTTAGTTGCGCGCTATCGTTCGTGGGGTACCCCATGTGAAGGAGAAGCCCTGATGCCCAGCCGCGACGCCACCACCCACTGGGAAGGCGGCCTGCAGAAAGGCCGTGGCCACGTCACCCTCGACTCGTCCAACGCCGGCAAGTTCGACGTGTCGTTCCCGGCCCGCACCGGCAACCCCGACGGTCAGACCAGCCCCGAGGAACTCATCGCCGCCGCGCACTCCTCCTGCCTCGCGATGAACCTCTCCGGCACCCTCGAGGGCGCGGGGTACACCCCCACCTCGATCGACGTCAGCGCCGAGGTCACGCTCGGCCCGGACCCGGCGGGCGGGTTCCACATCAGCGGCATCGCCATCACGCTGAGCGCCGCCGTGGACGGCTTGGACGAGGCCAAGTTCGCCGAGCTGGCCGCCACCGCCGAGCGCACCTGCCCGGTCACCAAGGCCCTGGCCGGCACCACGATCACCCTGGACGCCTCGCTGGCCAAGTAAAGTCCCCGCTCCGGGCCCGCTGGTCTCTCGCCGGCGGGCCTTGTCGCGTGTGGACAGTCAGACAGGGAATACGCAGAACTCGTTGCCCTCGGGGTCGGCGAGCTGGCGCCAGTGCTGGAACTCCTCGACGAGAACGGCGCCAACGCCGATGATCTCCTGGTAGTCGCCGTTGACGTCGAAGTGGATGCGGTTCTTGACCACTTTGGACTCCGGCACCTTCTGGAACCAGATGCGCAGGCCGCCTGACGCGGGCTGCAGCAGGACCGTGGGGTCGTCTTCCGGGGAGTCGATGCCCAGCTGGCGGAGGCGTTCCAGCTCCCGCTCGTCGTAGGGCGCCACCGAGTAGTCGTCCAGTACCAGTGCCCAGAAGCGGGCGAGAGCGGCTGGGTGGCGGCAGTCGATGACCAGGTCACGCAGTTGGGCCATGGGACCAACCTACCGGCGGATGGCCGGGGTTTTCCCGGCCATGCGTGCCGCGAGACTTTCACCCACTGAGGTCCGGTGCGCGGTGGAGTGGGCTGGTGTGACTCGGGGCTGGTCACCACGGGGGGCTTTGGTGACCAGCCCTTTCGTCAGGGGGGACATCGCGCTGGATGATCGGGGCGTTACACCCCGGAGCCGAGGTGTGTGAAGAACGCACCAGTAGCCGGTGACATGCGCGTCGGCGACCGATGACGGAACTCACTATCGGTCCAGGTACTCGCTCACCAGGATTTAGCCTTATGAACAGGGAGTACGAAGCCTACGTGATGGCGGATCCGTCATTTTACGACGCGATGCACTCCGTCCAGACCGCCGGCGAGTCGTTCGCCGCCGCCTCCCGGCCGCTGCCGGACGGGTGGCAGCGCTACGAGCAGGACGACTGGTTCGTGTTCGCTCCCTCGTTCGCCACCGGCTTGCCCTTACAGGGCTGGAAGATCCACGCGAGTGCCGCCCAGGGCAACGCGGCCAAGGTGGTCGAGACCATTTCCGACTACTGCGTAGAACGCGGCATCCACTTCAAGTTCCTGCGCTCCCAGCAGGCCCTGATCGCCCGGATCTCCAAGTACGCGCCCCGTGGGTACAGCGGCAAGCTGGTCACGATCTACCCGATGGACGACGCGCACTGCGAGCAGATCCTCACCGAACTGGGCGAACTGCTCGACGGCGAGCCGAATCCGTACATCCTCAGCGACCTGCGCTGGGAACGCGGGCCGTTGTACGTCCGATATGGAGCGTTCACCAACCGGTACACGGTGGACCCGGCCACCGGTGACGTGGTCGCCGCGATCGCCGACCCGGACGGCACCCTCGTCGCGGACCGCCGCGATCCGGTGTTCTACATGCCACCTTGGGTGACCCTGCCGGACTTCCTCAAACCGCAGCTGGAGAAGCGCAACGCGGTCAAGACCGTTGGCCTGCCGTACACGTTCGAGCAGGTCATCCACTTCTCCAACGGCGGCGGCATCTACGTCGGCAAGGACCAGGACGGCCGCGAGGTCGTCCTGAAGGAGGCCCGCCCGCACGCCGGAGTGGACGCCTGGGGCCACGACGCCGTGCACCGCCTGGAACGCGAGCACAACATCCTCCGCCGGCTGGCCGGGATCCCCGGCATCCCCGAGGTCTACGACCTGTTCTGGCTCGGCGAGCACCGGTTCATGGTGATGGAGTACGTCAAGGGCACCACCATCGCCGGCTCGATCACAAGCAAGTACCCCCTGATCAACCCGGCCGCGACGGCCGAGGACCACGCGCGCTTCACCGAATGGGCCGTGCATGTGTACGAGCAGGTCGAGCGGACCGTGAAGGCCGTGCACGAACGCGGGATCGTCTACGGCGACCTGCACCTCTACAACGTCGTCGTCCGCGAGGACGACACCATCGCGCTGCTGGACTACGAGGTCGCCACGCCGATCGAGGAGGAGACCCGGCCCGGCCTGGGCAACCAGGGCTTCACCGCCCCGCGCAGCACCACCGGCTACGGCGTCGACGAGTACGCGCTGGCCTGCCTGCGGCTCGCGCTGTTCCTGCCGATGACCAACCTGGTCGGGCTGCACCGGGTCAAGGCGCGGCACTTCGCCGAGATCATCGCCGAACACTTCCCGGTGCCCCCAGGCTTCCTGGCCAAGGGCGTGGACGTCATCGTCCCCCCGGGAACCCCGGCGACGACGAGTCCCGAGGTTCCGGCCGACCCTGCCAAGTGGCCGGAACTTCGGGACCGGCTCGTCCGCGCGATCGTCGCCAGCGCCACCCCGGGCCGCGAGGACCGCTTGTTCCCCGGCGATCCCGAGGTGTTCGCAGTCGGCGGGCTCGGCCTGGCTTATGGCGCCGCGGGTGTTCTCTACGCCCTGTCGGCGACCGGTGCGGGCAGGTTCGAACAGTTCGAGGAATGGCTGCTGCGGCACGCCAAGACGCCGCCCTCGGGCTCCCGGCTCGGCCTGTACGACGGTCTGCACGGTGCCGCGTTCACGCTGGACCACCTGGGATACCAGCGAGAAGCACTGGACACAGTGGACATCTGCCTGCGCGAGAAGTGGGAGTCGCTCGGGCCGGACCTGGCCGGTGGCCTCGCGGGCGTCGGCCTGAACCTGCTGCACCTGGCCGACCGCACCGGCGAACCCGCGTTGCGCGTGGCCGGGATGAGAGCTGCCGAGCTGGTCGCCGAGCGCGAGCACAAGGACGACGACTCGGGTATCAGCGGTGGCGCACATCCGTACGCGGGTCTGCTGCGCGGCCGGTCGGGTCAGGCGCTCCTGCTGATCCGGGCCTACGACGAGACCGGCGACAAGTCCTATTTGGACAAGGCCGCCGCCGCGCTCAGGTACGACCTGGGCAAATGCTACCTGCGTGACAACGGCGTGCTGGAGGTCAACGAGGGCTGGCGGACCATGCCGTACCTCGACGTCGGCAGCATCGGCATCGGCGTGGTGCTCGACCAGTACCTGGCCCGGCGGCACGACGACGAGTTCGTCCAGGCCGGTCACGGCATCGAGATGGCCGCGAAGTCCACGATGTACATCCTTCCCGGACTGCTGTCCGGCCGCGCGGGCATCCTGGCCTACCTCGCCGGCCGCCTGCCCGCCGACGACCCCCTTGTGGTCAAACAGATCCGCAACCTCGCGTGGCATGCGTTGCCGTACGGCGACGGAATGGCCTTCCCCGGCACGGGCCTGCTGCGCCTGTCCATGGACCTGGGCACCGGCACCGCCGGGATCCTGCTGGCCCTCGGTATGGCGCTGCACGACGAGCCCGTGCGCATCCCCCTGCTGACCGTGACCATGCGGTCGGCTCCCCAGACCCCCGCGCCGTCCGGCGCTGGGACGTAAACCCCCGACAAGGAGAACGACATGTCCGTTCTTGACCTGCAGGGTATGGAAACCGCGCCGTCGAACGGTGGCGGCGGCCACGGCGGTGGCAGCAGCAACAGCGGCAACAGCTGCCCCAGCAACCTGTCCGTGACCCTGTGCGGCGGCACCTCCGGCCTGTCCGTGCTGATCTGCCACTGAGTCTGGCGATCCACACCAGCAAGCGCTGCCTCGGGACGACTGAGCCTCGCCCCGGGGCAGCGCCCTCATGATAGGAGCTCGGGCGTGACGACGGCATTCGGCTTGATAGCCCGGCAGAGCGGCCGATGGCTGCCCTGGCTCGCGGTGTCGGCCCTCGCCGGGACGTTGTGCACACTCGCTCTGCCCACTGTGCTCGGTCGCGCCGTGGACGCCATTGTCGCTGGTGGGACGGACAATCTGTGGTTCGTGCTGGCCGCTGTGCTGATCGCGCTGGGGATCGCGGTCGACCTTCTTGACAGTTTCGTAGGAACCGCTTGTGCGGCAAGTACAACAGCTTGGTTACGTAATCGGTTGATCCGGCATCTGCTGGCCGTCGGCCCGGATTCGCGGTTCGACACCGGCGATCTGGTCACACGTGTGTCTGGAAACGCCGTTGACGCGGCACAGGCCGGGCCGAGCCTGCTCACCGTGTGGATCGCGGTGTTGCCGCCGGTCGGCAGCCTGGTCCTGCTCACCCTCATCGATCCCTTGCTCGCGGCGGCCTTCCTGGCCGGCGTCGCCCTTGTCGCCCTGGTGCTTTGTGCTTTCACGAAACGGACCGCCGCGGTCATCACGTCCTACCAACGGGTCCAGGGCCGGATCGCCGCCCGCCTGGCCGAGTCGCTGACCGGCGCTCGCACCATCGCCGCCGCTGGAACCGTGCACCAGGAGAAGCGCCGCGTGCTCGCCGAGCTGCCCGAGTTGCATGACCAAGGCATGCGCAGCTGGCATGTGCTGTCCAGGTCGGTCGCCCAGGGCGCGGTCGTCGGTCCACTTGTCACCATCGCGGTCCTTGGCGCCGGCGGCTTTGCCTTGGCGGCTGGGCGGATCACGCCGGGTGACCTGTTCGCGGCCGTCCAGTACGCCGTCCTCGGCGCCGGGCTCGGCAGCATGACCGGGATCTTCAGCCGGTTGGCCCGGGCCAAGGCCGGGGCCGGCCGGGCCGGTGAGATCCTCGACATCGAACCGATGGGCTATGGCCGGCAACGACTTCCGCGCGGACCCGGTCAGCTGGAGTTCCGCGATGTTTCCGTCCACAGTGGAGACTCGCTCCTGCTGGACGGGGTGACCATGACGCTGCCCGGCGGTGCCGCGGTGGCGGTCGTGGGGCAGTCCGGCGCCGGAAAGTCAGTGCTGGCAGCGGTTGCCGCGCGGCTGCGCGACCCGTCGGCCGGGCAGGTCCTGCTCGATGGCGTTCCCCTGGACGAACTGGGGCATGCCGAGCTGAGGAAGGCCGTCGGCTGCGCGTTCGAGCGGCCAGTTCTCGTTGGCGGGACCATCGCGGACGCGGTGGGGATGGGCCGGGACACGCACAGCGTCCGGGAAGCGGCCAAGGCGACCCACGCCCACGAGTTCGTGACGCGACTTCCCTTGGGCTACACCACACCCCTGGCCGACGCGCCGATGTCCGGCGGCGAGGCCCAGCGCCTTGGCCTGGCC
>CBIMJO010000602.1:0-6311 GCA_966244135.1 uncultured Actinocrispum sp.
CCAGCGGAATCGCGTACGCCGAGCTGCTGGACCGGTTGATCGCGCTGGCGTTCGCGCGGCAGGCATTGCGCACGGGGGCGGCGTGATCCTGCTGTCCGACCCGAAGATCCGGCAGCTCGAGTCCGCCGACTGCGGCGCGCCCATGGTGGACCTGCGCCATCAGCCGGACCTGTTGCTGGACAAGCGGATGGCCGACGAGGACGGCGCGTTCGCCCGGATCCGCAAGCCGGTGGCCGAACGGCTGCTCGCCGCGCAGGACGCGTTGCCGGACGGGCTGCGCGTGCTCATCGTCGAGGCGTACCGGCCGTTGCACCTGCAGAAGCAGATCTTCGACGGGTACTACGACCGGCTGCGGCGGACCTACCCGGACTGGGCCGACGAGCGGGTGCACGTCGAGGCCAGCAAGTTCGTCTCGCCGCCCGAGGTCGCCCCGCACTGCACCGGTGGCACCGTCGACCTCACACTGTGCACTGTGGACGGTGAAGAGCTGGACATGGGCACCGAGATGAACGCCACCCCGGAGGACTGCGCGAGCGCCTGTTTCACCGCCGCCACCACGATCTCGCCGGACGCCCGGGCCAACCGGGACCTGCTGGTGAAGGTGATGACCGGCGCCGGGATGGTCAACTACCCGACCGAGTGGTGGCACTACTCGTACGGCGACCGGTACTGGGCCCTGCACCACGGCCTGGCCGCCACCGAGTTCGGCCCGGTCGACCTGGAGACAGCGCTCCGGCATGGTTGAGGTGCACGCCAAGCCGGCGGACCGGCTGTACGAGATCGACGCGCTGCGGATCTTCGCCGCCCTCGCGGTGGTCGTCTACCACTACACGTTCTCCGGGTTCGCGGGCGGCCACACGCCGGTGTCGTTCCCCGCGCTGAGCGAGGTGACCCGGTTCGGCTACCTCGGCGTCGACCTGTTCTTCACCATCAGCGGGTTCGTGGTGCTGATGAGCGCGTGGGACCGGCGGCCGGGCGCGTTCGTGGTCTCCCGGATCACCCGGCTCTACCCCGCGTACTGGGTGGCGGTGACGCTGACCGCGATCGTGTCGGTGCTTTTCAGCAACGGCCACTTCCGGGTGACCGTCGTGCAGTACCTGGCCAACCTGACCATGGTCAACTCGCTGGCCAACATGCAGAACGTGGACGTCGTCTACTGGACGCTGTGGGCCGAGCTGCGGTTCTACGCGCTGATCTTCGTGCTGTGCGTGCTGGGCATCACCCGGCGCAAGGTGCTGGCCGTGCTGTGGGGCTGGCTGGCGCTGACCGTGCTGATGGAGCTGGGCGTGCTCCCGGCCGCGGCGGATCTCGTTGTGCAGAGCCAGTTCTCGCACTACTTCATCACCGGCATGGCGTTGTTCGTCGGCTACCGCTCGGGGTTCAGCTGGCAGGTCGTGGCGATCATCGCGATCTGCTGGGACAACGCGATCATCCGCGGCATCCAGTTCAGTGAGGACGTCGGCACCCGCTACCAGACCGACATCAACCCGTTCGTGGTGAGCGCGATCATCAGCTGCGTCTTCCTGGTGATGCTGCTGATCGCGACCCGGGTCACCCGGCCGCTGGGCCGGCCGGGGTTCGTGCACGCGGGGGCGCTGACCTATCCGCTGTACCTGGTGCACGCGCATATCGGATTCGTGATCATCGCCAGAGTCGGCGACTCGATCAATCCCTATGTCCTGGTCGTGGGCACGATTTTGCTGATGCTGGGACTCGCCTATGTCATTCACAGCACGGTCGAGAAGAAATTCGCCCCGGTGCTCAAACGGGCCCTGCAGCGAATACCGTGGCTGGCGCCGAAACCACGAAAAGTGCAGCCGGCGGGGTAGTCAGAGCGGGCCGAAGCGGTAACCGAAGCCGCGCACGGTCTGGACCAGCAGCGGGCGGGCCATGTCGTCCTCGATCTTGGCCCGCAGCCGCTGCACGCTGGCGTCGATCAGCCGCGAGTCGCCCAGATACCCCCGTTCCCAGACCGCTTCCAGCAGGTACTGGCGGGACAGCACCCGGCCGGGTGACGCGGACAGCTCGAGCAGCAGCCGCAGCTCGGTCGGCGCGAGGCTGACCGGGACACCGCACTTGCTCACCACGAGCCCGGCCCGGTCGATGGTCAGGTCGCCGTACCGCTCCAGGTTCTCCGGCCGCTGCCGGACTCCGACCCGCCGCAGCACGGCCTTGATCCGCGCGTCCAGCACCCGGGCGCGGACGGGCTTGACCACGAAGTCGTCGGCGCCCGCCTCCAGGCTCGCCACCACGTCCATGTCGTCCTCGTGGGCGGAGACCATGATGATCGGCACGCTGCTGGCGGCCCGGATGCGCCGGGTGACCTCGAACCCGTCGATGCCCGGCAGCCGCAGGTCCAGCAGGACGATGTCGGTCCGGTCCAGCTCGCACAGCCCCTGTTCGCCCGACTCCACCGCGTGCACGGTGTGGCCGTTCCTGCGCAGCGCGAGTGACAGAGAGTTACGTATCGTCTCGTCATCGTCGATAAGCAGGACACGGGGCATGCCCGTCATTTTTCGGATTTCCCCACGCGATTCCCATGCCATTCGGGTGGCGGGTTCTGGCCATCAGGCGTGCGGACCCACGGTGACCGTTCCGATCGTATAGGTGGCATTTCCGTCCAGAATTGTGGCCGTGCGGTCCACTTGGACTTCTAGATCCCTGCGCTGGCGCGCGGTGAGCTTCCCGAACGGCTCCACGGTGATGTCGATCTTGCGGCCGGCGCGGCGCTGGTGCCAGACACCCTTGATGACGCCGTCCACGAGCACCACTGGGTAGTTCCCAGCCTGGCCACGGTTGAGCACCCGCTCGAAGGCCCGGCCGGGGAACACCAGCTCGCGCGGGAAGCAGCCGACCGTGTAGGCGTCGAAGTACGGCAGCAGCCGGACGCCCTCGATGGTCTCGACGGTCTCGCTGGTGCCGGGGTCGTCGGCGGCGAGCCAGGCGGGAGTGCCGGCCACGTCGACCTGCCTGAGGTCGAGCGAGGCGAACAACGTAGCCGCCCAGGCCGGTGACGCCGACAGCCAGCGCGCGAACTGGGCGGGCGTGGCCGGGCCGTAGGCGTGCAGGTAGCGGTTGACCAGCTCGGCGAGGGCCTGCTGCGGGTCCATCGGCCGGAAGCCGGGCAGCCAGCGGTGCGGGTTGGTGTACGTGACCTTGCGGCCTTTGTTGAGACCGAAGCAGAGCACGCCGCTGTTGGCCGCTTCCGTCGTCGCCTGGCGCCAGCGCGGCCAGAAGGTCTGGAACGCGGGCATCACCAGGTCACCCGCCCAGGGCCCGGCCAGGTCCACCACTGCCTCGGTGAGCTCGTCGACGGTCAGTTCGGCGTCCTTGAGGGCGACACCGATCGCGTCGATCACCTGCCGCGTCTGGTCCGGCGTCATCCGGACACCTTCGGCGAAACCTGAGGCCTGACTGGGGATCGCGGACAGGGCGGCCGTCCACAGTGGAAGGTCGGCGGTCGGCAGGAAGTGGACCGTACCGCGCGGCCCGAACGTCTTGACCAGGGTTCGGTCGTTCCACAGGGCGTGCTGTACGTCGCCGCGAGTGGCGTTGGCCCGGATCCCGACCGACAGCTCCCCGGCCGCCATGATCTGCGCGTGCGCGCCGCACATCGCGCGCACGACCTCCGCGAGGTCGGTGTGCGGCCGCAGGAGGTGGTGCCGGGCCAGGCGTTGGGCGCAGATCTGGGTCCAGTCGAGGCTCATACGCTCACGCTAGCGGCGATTGCGGACAGCTCCCGTCCGCATTCACCCGCGAGGTGAGTACATGATCACGCCCACCCCCAACGCGGTCACCGTACGCGGGCTGGTGACCGCCGGCCGCCGGGAACTCGCGGCCGGCGGTTGCCCTTAACGGCGGCGGTTGCGCAGGTAGTCGCTGACCACGGCGGCGCCGAGGCCGTCGAGGTCGGGGTTGACCACCCGGCCGCCGCTGCGCCGGGCCACGATGTCCACGAAGGCCTCCAGCTTGGGGTCGTCGCCCAGCATGAACACCGACACGGACGCGCCCAGCCGGGCGAGCTTGTCCACTTCGGCCAGGGTGAGCCGGAGCGTGCGGGGCAGTGGCGGGTAGTTGAACTCCGCCTCGCCGTCCGGTTCGAGGTGCGCGGTCGGTTCGCCGTCGGTCACGACGATCACCACCGGCTGCGCGTCCGGGTGCCTGCGCACGTGCCGCCCGGCCAGCAGCAGGGCGTGGTGCAGGTTCGTGCCCTGCTCCCAGACCCCTTCCAGCGCGGTCAGCTCCGCGATGTCCACTGTGGACGCGTGGCGGCCGAAGGTGATCAGCTCCAGCGCGTCGTTGCGGAACCTGGTGCGCACCAGGTGGTGCAACGCCAGCGCGGTGCGCTTCATCGGCAGCCAGCGGCCGTCCTGGACCATCGACCACGAGGTGTCCACGCACAACGCCACGGCCGCCCGCGCACGCTGTTCCGTCTCAACGATTTCCACGTCTTCGACGTCGAGGGTGACCGCGCCACCGGTGGTGGAGGCGGTGCGCAGAACGGCGTTGCGGACTGTCCGGGAGACGTCCCACGGCTCGGTGTCGCCGAACTGCCACGGCCGGGAGCTGCCTGTGGGTTCGCCCGCGGCACCGGCCTTGGCCGTGTCGCGTTCACCCCGGCGGGCCGACAGGGAGTTGACCACGTCCTTCAACGCGGTCTGCCCGAGCCGGCGCATTGCCTTGGGGGACAACTGAAGCGAGCCGTCCGGGGCCCGTTCCAGCAGACCCTGGTTGCGCAGCTCGCGTTCCAGCTCCTGCAGGCGCCGGGCGTCCACAGTGGTCTCCGGGCCTAGCTGGCGTTCCAGCGCTTCCAGGTCGATGTCCTCCAGGCGGGCACCGGGATAGGACTGGCTGAGCTGTTCGGCCAGCGCGTCCATCTCGGCCAGGTCCTGCATGGCCTGAGCGCCCTCGCCCATGCCCATCGGGTTGTTGCCGCGGAACCGGCCCGAGGAGGTCCAGTCCTCCCCGGGCCGCAGCGACTGCAGCTGCGCGTCCAGCCGGGCGACCTCGCTCGCGAGCCGCGGATCGCCGAACGCCTGCTGGATCAGCTCGCCCAGCTCGGCCCGCTGCTGCGCCGACATCGAGTTCATCATCCGCTGGGCGGCCGCGGCCCGGGCGGCCAGCGCGTCGATCAGCTCCTCGACGTTGCTCGGGTTCTCCGGGAAGAACTCGCCGTGCTTCTGCATGAACTGTTCGAACTGCTGCTGGGTGTCCCGGCCCTGGGCATGCGCGGCCAGGAGATCGTTGAGATCCGACACCATCTCGCGGAGCCGCTCGACGTCCTCCGGAGGGGCGTTCTGCAGGGCCTCTTTCATGCCCTTGAACCGCGACTCCATCAGCTCCTGGCCGAGCAGGTCCTGGATCTTCTGGTAGTTCTCCCGGCCGGTCTCGGACTGCCAGTCGTAGTCGGCGAGGTCCCGCACCTGGGCGGCGGTCCCGGCCGGGAGGTTGTCCAGCTGGGCCTCACGGAACCGGGCGTCGTCCGACGGGTCCGGGAACAGGTGCCGCCTCTCGGCCTCCAGCGCCTCCTGCAGCAGCCGCTGCACCTCCTGCAGCGTGCCGTCCAGCCGGTGGCGGCGTTGCAGGCGGGACCGTTGCTGCCAGAGCCGCCGGGTCATCTCGTCCAGGCCCCGCGTGCCGCGGACACCCTGGCGCAGCAACTCCTCCAGCGCGGTCCGCGGTGACGAGCCCTCCATCACGTCCCGGCCGATCTGGTCGAGCGCCGCCCGGATGTCCACCGGCGGCGCCAGCGGGTCGGGGCCGTCGTGCCAGGGGCGGTACGCGAAGTTGCTCACGGCCCGTACACCGCCGTGCCGTCCTCAGCGTCCTTGGCGAGCCTGCGCGACAGGTACAACGCCTCCAGCGCCAGTTCGACCGCCGACGCGATCCGGCCCGGCGGGTCGGTCGGGCTCACGCCCACGCGCTCGGCGACCTCGTGCAGCACCGGCAACTCCGGCAGCGCACCAAGGACCTCGGACGCGGGCACACGCTCGCCCGTGGTGACGATCCGGCCCTCGTTGATCGCGTCCTGCAACGGGCTCAGGTCCAGTCCGGCGAACGCGCCACGGGCCGTCTCGGCGACCGACACCCGCAGCAGGTGCACGAGGTGCTCGATCTCGCGGCCCTCCTCGCCCGCCTCGAATTCCAGCTTCCCTTGCAGGACAGCGGGAATGGCGTCGAGGTCGACCGGGCGCGCGACCGCCGGCTCCTCACCGGTGATGGCCGCCCGGCGCAACGCCGCCGCCGCGAGCGTCTCCGCAGCCGCGACGGCGAACCGCGCGGACACCCCGGAGCGCTGGTCGATCGCGCTG
>CBIMJO010000603.1:0-6309 GCA_966244135.1 uncultured Actinocrispum sp.
GGCCTCTTCCGACGACGACACGGCGGGCGTGCTGTCGGCTTCCAGCGTCGCGCCGCGCTGCGTGGCGACGGCAGCGTATTCGCCAGTTCCGCTACCGCGTGGCAGAACGAAATAAATGATCGCGCCCAGCCCCACCGTCAGCAGCAGCCAGCCCATCCCCGGCAGCTGCCCGCTGACGTCGTCAACCTCGCCGGCCGCGAGGACCACCTCGGCCAGTTGGACGCGTTGCTGGATCGTGCGCATGACACGCACCGGCCCACCGTGGTGATCTCCGCGATCGCAGGCGTCGGCGGCGTCGGCAAGACCGCGCCGACGTTGCACTGGGCGCACCGGGCCGCCGCCCAGCATCCGGACGGCCAGCTGTGCGTCAAGCTCCGCGGCTACACCGACGGCCCGCCGATGACCCCGCCCGATGTCCTGCCAATGTTCCTGCGCGCGCTGTGCGTGCCCCAGGCGGCCATCCCGATCACCGAGGACGAGCAGGCAACGCTGTACCGATCCCTGCTCGCCGACCGGCGCACACTGATCGTCCTGGACAACGCCGCGGCAGAAGCCCAGGTCCGGCCCCTGCTCCCAGGCAGCCCCACCTGCATGGTCCTGATCACCAGCCGAGATGACCTCCTGGGACTCACCGCCCTGCATGACGCACACCGTCTGGTGCTCGACGTGCTGCCCGCCGCCGAGGCGCACACCCTGCTCACCATGATCCTCGGCGCCGACCGGGTGGACGCCGAACCGGAAGTCGCGGCTAAGCTCGCGCAGCTGTGCGGCTATCTGCCCCTGGCACTACGGATCGCCGCCGCGCAACTGGCCGACGAACCCGGCCAGGCCATCGCCGGCCATGTCGCGCGGCTGACCACTGGCAAGCGCCTGTTGACATAAAGGGGAGCCATGAGCGGACGTCCGGCTGAACTCGGAGCGCTCGTGTTGTAGACAGGAAAGGTTCGGTGGGTCCGCGGCTGGTTTGCCGAGCATCAAGTCGCTGACCCGCGGTCGGCAAGGTGGGACTCGGCGGTCGGACCGAATCTTGCGGATCGGTAGATTGCCGACCTGCGGAACGAATCCTGGTGGACAAAGGTCCCTGTGCCGGCCGGGACACCGTGGCGGATCCGATGTGAATCGGCTAGCTCTTCCATGAGGGATCCAGTGCCTCAAGTTGTTGTCGCACGCGGTCCGCGTCCTCGTCACGGCCCTGCTGGCGATAGAGTTCCACTGCCTCCCGCCACGCGGTCGCGGCCCGCTCGGCTTGGCCGAGGACCAGACAAGGATTGCCGATGCGTTCAAGCGTGTCGGCGAGCAGGTATCGGTGGCCGAGGCTGTGATACAGGACAGCGGCCTCGTCGTAGTGGCGGACTGCCAGAGAATGGTTGCCGGTCTCGCTTTCGATGAAGCCCAGGGCGTGCAGCATCCCTGCCACATCAGTCGGGTCGTCCTGAGCCCGGTAGAGCGCGAGACTGGCTTGGCAGTGTTCGCGGGCCGATTCGTAGTCACGTTGCAGGACGCACAACCAGGCGCCGGTGGACAGCGCCTGTGCTTCCCAATTCGGTTTGTCGAGTGCACGGGCGGCGGCGATGGCGTGCCTGGCGTGGTGCTGGGCTCGGTCGGTGTCGGCAATGCCCCATGCCCAGGACAGTGCCTGATGGGCCTCGGCTTGCTCGCTGAAGTCCCGGTCCTGCTCGGCCCAGGCGAGGGCCTGCCGCAGATGCCGGATCGCTTCGTCGCGGTGTCCGAGCAGGTCGTACGCACGGCCGAGATGACGTTGTACCGCACTGCGGATACCGGCATCCGGCAGATGAAGGGCCGCGTCCTGCGCCGCCGCCCAGACCCGGATCTCGTCGTGCAGGTGACCCCGCCGGCTGTGGTACGCGGTGAGCACCCACGCCAACTGCCACGTCATCGTGTGCCAGGCCTGGGCGACGGCAATGTGCTGGGCGGCCAGCAGGTTGACATGTTCGGCGTCGAACCAGGCGATGGCCGCCGCGTCATCAGCAAATGCCGACCGCTGGACGCCAGGCACAGGCGAGCCGAGGCTCAAGGGCTCACTGTGACGATTCAAGCGTCGGGCGCCGGCATGAGCCGTGTGGACGTAGAAGTCGAGCACCCGCCGCAGCGCGTCCTCGTGCATGTCCGCTTCCAATGGCTGTCGGGCGGCATGATCGCGGATCAGGTCGTGCATCGAGTACCGGCCGTAAGCGCGGCGGTCCAGCAACGCTCGCTCCGCCAACTCACGCAGGACCCTGGTCACATCCCGGATGGGCAGGCCGGTCAGGCTCGCGGCGGCCGGCAGACCGATGTCCCGCCCTGGCGCGATGCCCAGCAGTGCGAACGTTGTGCGCTGCTCATCAGTCAGGGCGCGCAGGGACAGCGATAGAACGGCCGGCAGGCTGGCGGCGGAATCGTTGTTGTCCAACGCATCCAGCACCGACTCGTCCAGCTCCTCGGCGAACTCGGCCAGCGGGATGCGCGGATTGGCGTGTGCTCGGCTGGCCACGATGCCCAAGGCCAGCGGATACCGGCCGCACAGCCGGATCAGGTCGGCGACCGCGTCCGGTTCCGCGGCCAGCCTCGGCTCACCCAGGCGCCGTGCCAGCAACGCGTACGCCTCGTTCTCGGCCAGAACACTCAACGGCAGGTGGAGGGCGCCATGCCGGTGCAGCAACGCGATAAGAGTATTCCTGCTCGTGACCAGCACAGGGCAGGCAGGTGTGCCGGGCAGCAGCGGGATCACCTGATCGGCAGTCGCGGCGTTGTCCAGCACGATCAGCATTCGCTTGCCCGCGACCCGGCTCCGGTACCGGGCGACGTGTTCGGCCAGGCCGCCGCTGATGCCGGCCGGGTCGACGCCGAGAGCATCGAGGAATCCGCGCACCGCCGACAGTGGCTCCACCCGGTCGGCATCTGAGCTGAACCCGTGCAGGTCCGCGAACAACTGACCATCGGGAAAGCGATCCGCATGCCGGTGCGCCCAATGCACCACCAACGAGGTCTTGCCGATGCCGCCGGGCCCGGCCACGACATAGACCGTGCCACCGTCCGCCCGATCGAGCTCGGCGAGTTCGGCGTCACGGCCTGCGAACCCTGCTGACGGCGGCGGCAGCTGGCGGGGCTCCGGACACGTGCTCGATGGTGCCTCGGCCGAGCCGAGCCCGGCCAACTTGTCGCGCTCATGCAGTTCCAAACCCAGCGCGTCGGCCAACTGCCGCAAGGAAGTCCGGCGAGGATTGCGCCGCGTACCCGTCTCCAGTCCCCGGATCGTGCGGACCGACACTCCGGACTGCTCGGCCAGCGCCTCCTGGGTCAGACCGGCCCGCAGACGGAATTGCCTCAGCACAACCCCCTGGTGATCCCCCACCCCGGTCCCCTCCTGTCAGTATCCCCTGCCTTGACGATAACGACATGGACCGGCCACACAGGGCCGGTCCATGTCGTGGTGGCCCTATCGGAGCAATGCGACGATCGGTGGCGAAGTCCCCGGCTGCACAGCTCTATCAGCCGGCGAACGAGGACGCCACGCGAGGATGTCCCGCACGGGTCGTCCTCGGACGGTGCCCACCGCCGGGAGTGACCAGCCACGTTCCCGTCTGGCAACACGTTCCCCGTCTGGCAATGAGACCCGCTTGCGCCGTGCCGCCCAGTCCATATCGGACAGTCCATAGAATTCTTCCAGCGCATCGGCGACACGCCCGGTGCCGCGTAGCGGTACCGGGTAGGTTTCGTCACCGGTGACGACGTCCCAGACTCGACTCGTGCGGGCGCCCACCCAAACTACCGGCGGCCTGAGTAAGCGGGTCGCGGCGCCCGGAAGCGCACGCCTTTCGAGTACTGCCGCAGGACCGTCGCACCCCACGTTGCTTACGAACGCCACGGTCGGTTGCTTGTCCGCTTCGTTCCACCGGTTGTAGAGGTCCCGCAAGACCCGGTCTCTCTTGAGGGCTGAAAGGACCATCCGACGGAGCCGCTCTGTCGTAGTTCACGATGCTTGATCGACACCAGCTCAGGCTGACTGTCCGCCGTGAGAATGATCAGATCCGTGGAGTGCTCCACCAGGATTCCAACGAAGTCCGGGCTGCGAAGACGCTCCAAGACGAACCATGCAGTGCATTCGTACCGGTAATCGAACCGCGCCTATACCTGCGGCGCGCTGTTGTCCAGCTGAGATGGCAGGTGCTGGGCCTCGTCAGGTATGGGCCGCGATCCGGCTCTGCGGTTGCCGTTCTCCCCGTCTGAAGTCACAGTCGGCAACGACACTGCGACGGTCTGACATTCCACATGCCGCGAGCGGGGATCCGTCGTACATGCGCGGCCACAGGGTTCTTCGAGACGTTCGACGCGGACGCATCGAGTCGAATTCTTCGAGGTACCTCGCGTTGACTCCCTCTAGCAGCAACGCCGCCGTGCGCCCACTTACACCACCATCCGCATCCCCACGTCGGCGACCACACCTTGAATGGAGGTCACCGCCCGAAACCGCTCCAAAGCCTTCTCTCCCCGCATATGTGGCCCCAAGTGTGTCAACATCACCCAGTCAGCATCAGCTGCTGTGGCAACCTCACCGACCTCCTCTGGTGTGCGATGGAACTCCTGTGATTCCGCTGCGCCAGCCTCGGCCACGAGAAGCGTTGTCCCTTGTGCAAGCTCGGCCAACGCCGCGCACGGTCCGGTATCTGCGGTGTAGCCAACGACTCGGCCGGCGACAGACGCTCGCAACCCGAACGCCGGCACGCTGTGGTGCACCTGGAAAGGGGTAAGAGCAATCGGCCCCACTGTGATCCGGTGACCAGCGCGACACGCGGTTGGGTGGCTGAATCAGCCATGGCAAAACCTCCTGAGAGGTGTTCGTGCCGGCGGGCCGGTCAACGGGTGAGGACGGTGTCGAGCCAGTCGAACGTGCGCTGGTGGAACAGGAACAGCGCGCCCTCCTGGCAGTGCTCGCCGGCGCCCTCGTCCTCGCGGAAGAGGATCAGTTCCTTCGCGCAGGTCAGCTCGTCGAGCAGGCGCTTGGGCTGGCCGGCGAAGAACTGGTCGTTCTCGGCGTCGAGCACCAGGGTCGGGCAGGTGATGCGGTCGGCGATGCCGGCCATGCTGTAGGCCTTGGTCGCCTCGACCACGTCGTCGAAGGTGGGCAGCCCGAACGTCCACTTGCCGTTGCGCACGACCCAGCGGGCCTGGGTGTTCTGCGCGATCACCGAGTCGAGCCCACCCGGGGTCGAGGCGGCGCGTGCGGCGACGGCAGCGAAGGGTTCATGCAGGTCGTAAATGCCGTCGTAGAGCACGCAGGCGGCGAGGCGGTGTTCGTAGGCGGCGGCTCGGGCGGCGAGGTAGCCACCCATGCTCATGCCGATCAGCGTGATCCGGTCCTTGTCCACTTCGGACAAAGTCAGGGCGAGGTCGACGGCGGGGGTGACCACGGCCTCCCAGTCGGGCCGGAAGCGCAGGCCCCTGGCGGAGCGGGGCGCCCTGGCCGGGCCCGTCGAAGGTGAGGACGTTGTAGCCGCGCCGCAGTGCCCCTTCGGCGATGGCGAAGTAGTTCTCCTCCAATGTGGAGTCATAGCCACCGTGGAAGAGCACCGTCGGGCGCGGGGTGCCGGAGTCGTCGACGAGGAACAGGTAGGCGGGCAGGGTGGTGTCCTCGTACGGGATGCGCAGGGCGCGGACGGGGGTGTCGAGCAGCGGGGCGGCGTCGGCGAAGGTCTGCTGGGAGGCCTTGGCCAGGCGGGCGGACTCGGGGTCGTGGGCGGGGTCGTCGCGGCGGTAGAAGTCGGCGGCCCGGTAGTAGTTCGAGGCCCGCAGCAGCGCTTCCCGGGCGCTGACGCGGTGTCCGGCAGCCAGGGCGGTCCGGCCGATGTCCTCGATGCGCGCGGCGGTCGCGGCCCAGTGGGTGTACCAGGCTTCTTCGTCGCCGTCGGGGATCTGACGGCAGGTGACCAGAACCTCGCCGAGGTCGGCGCCCGCGTAGGCGATGTAGCCCGCGGCACGCAGTGCCTCGAAGGAGAACGACTCGTCGTCGAACAGGAACTTCATGACGACCCTCCACAAACGGAACGGAACTGTCTCGTCTTGTTATAGCAGTGTGAGCCATGGAACGCCACCGTTCCGTTCGTTACACTGGGCGCCGTGTCCACCAGCGAAGAGAAGAACCGGCCCGTGACCGGCGGGGCTGTCCTGCGGCGACAGGTGACCGTCCTCGGCGATCTTCGGAGCGTCCTTCACCGTGGCCTTGTCGTAGGTCAGGGTGACCCGGTCACCGGTGAGCTCGGCGCCCGACACCGGCACGAAGCTCTCATGGGTGCCGAACAGACCGGTGTTGAC
>CBIMJO010000604.1:0-6301 GCA_966244135.1 uncultured Actinocrispum sp.
GGGCACCACACCTGGTACGTGCCAGCGTCGAGCTGCACGGTGAGCTGGTCGGAATGGCCGGGCCGGATGTTGTCGCTGCGGTAGTCGGCGACGCCCTCTTTCTGGATTTCCAGCGAATGCGTGGCCTGTCCGGCATTATTCACGACAAACGTGTACACACCGGCCGGAAATGACTGCTGGGACAATTCGATGTGGAAGTCGGTGAGCTTCGCGGTCACCTTGGTCCCGCTGCCCGCCGGGGGCTGCGGCCCAGGTGGCGCGGCCGGAGTCGTGTCGCAACCGGCGGCAAGCACCGCTATCATCCCGGCCACCAGCGCCGCGCGGACCATCCCATGTCCTCCTTGCCGTGAAACTGCTCGCCCGCTCAGGCTACTCACGGTTTGGAAAGGCGAATACGCGGGAACTCCAGTTGCGTGAAAACCGCGTCGACCATGGGGGTCGAAGAGGAGTTCTTCCTCGTGGGCGGCGCCGGGGCGTTGCTGCCCATGGCGCCCGAAGCGCTGGCCGCCACGGACGACAGCGGCGTGGACCTCAAACCGGAGCTGTTGCGCTACCAGGTCGAGTCGGCCACGGAGGTCTGTACCACCGGGCCGGAGCTGGCCGAGCAGCTCACCGTGCTGCGCAAAAGGCTCGCGGAGGGCGCCGCCCGCCGCCAGGCCCGGCTGGCCGCGTCCGGCACCGTCGTGCACGCGCAGGCCGGTGATGCGCTGATCGGGCCCGGCCGCCGCTATCAGGAGATCGCCGAACGGTTCGGCCAGCTCGTCGTCCGTGGCCTGGTCTGCGGCTGCCACGTGCACGTCGGCGTGGACGGCCAGGCCACCGCCCTCAAGGTCGCCAACCACCTGCGGCCCTGGTTACCCATGCTGCTGGCGCTGTCGGCCAACTCGCCGTTCGTCGATGGCAGCGACTCCGGCTACGCCAGCAGCCGCCACCTGCTCTACATGCGGTGGCCCTCGGCGGGCCCGCCGCCGTACCTGGATTCGGTGGACCAGTACGAGGAGCTTCTCTCCGGCCTGCTGGACACCGGCGCCGCCCTGGACCGCAAAATGGTCTATTGGGACATCCGGCCCTCGGAACAACAGCCCACCGTGGAGATCCGCGTCGCCGACGTGCAAGGCACGGTCCGGGAGGCCACCTTCCTCGCCGTGCTGATCCGGACCCTTGGCACCCGGGCACTGGATCTCGCCGCCGACGGGGTGGCCGCGCCGAGGATGCCTACCGAGCTGATCAAGGCCGGGCTCTGGCGGGCCGCCAAGGACGGGCTGACCGGCCAGTGCACCGATCCGGTGACCGGCAGGCTGAAGCCCGTCCGGGCGGTGCTGGACGATCTCGTTCGCGAGCACACCCCGGAGCTCAGAAGGACGGGTGAGCTCTCCCTCATCGAGTCCACTCTGGACTGGCTGGACGAGCATGGAAACGGGGCGGACCGGCAGCGCCGCGCCTACGCCCGAAGGCAACGACTGGACGACGTGGTCGACGCGATCACAGTGTCCGGATGACTGCAGTAGCCGGATAACCGCAGTGGCCGGTAGAGCTACAGGGGGAGTACCAGCTCCACCTTGAACCCGCCCTCGGGCCGCGGCCCGGCGATGAGCGTCCCGCCGTACACCGCGGCGCGTTCCCGCATGTTGATCAGCCCGTTCCCGGTGCCGCCAAGGGACTCGCCGGTCTCGTCGTTGACGATCCGCATGGTCAGCGACATCGGCTCGCGGTAGAGCAGCACCGACACCGGGCTGCGGTCGGTGTGCTTGATCACGTTGGTGAGCGCTTCCTGTGCCACGCGGTAGATGCAGAACTGCACCCCGGGCGCGAGCGCGTCCACGTCCCCGGCGATCAGCAGCTTCACCGGCAGGCCCACCGACCGCACCCGGTCGACCAGCAGCGGGATCTCCGCGATCCCAGGCGTGATCCGGTCCTCCTCGGGCGACTCCGGGTCCGGGCGCAGCAGCTTCAGCATCCGGCGCATCTCGTCGAGCGCGTCCCGGCTGCTGAGCCCGATCGTGGTGAGCGCGTTGCGGGCGGCGTTCGGGTCGGTGTCGAACACGTACGCGGCCATCCCGGACTGCAGCGAGATCACCGACATGTGGTGCGCGACAACGTCATGCAGCTCCTGTGCGATCCGGACGCGCTCCTCGGTGACCGCGCGGGCCATCCGTTCCTGTTGCTCGATCCGCAGTCGTTCGCTCAGCACGGCCAGTTGCCGGTTGCGTTCGGTCAGCCGGCGCCCGACATTGCCGAATCCCCAGGCCACGGCCGGAATGACGAGCGACTCCGCGACGGCGACCGGCACGGTCACCCCCGGCGTCCGCAGCGCGCAGAACAACAGCACCGGCACGGTCGAGCCCAGCGCGATCATGATGACTCTCAGCGAGTGCCGCGCCGCCACGGAGTACATCGCGAGCACCGGCGCCCAGAAGTTGAACGCCAGCTGGCTGTAGCCCAGCGCCGCGAACGTGACCAGCGCTGCACACGTGACGGCGAGCGCGGTCACGGGCGCCGGCCTGCGCGCGGCCAACGGCAGGAACATCAGCGCTATCAGCGCATACGCGCGCACGTCGCCGCCCAGGCCGGATGGCTTGTACTGGTGGCCGACGAGCCACGCGATCAGCGTCATCGCCACGGCGAGGCAGGTATCGGTCACCCAGGGTCGAACCCGCATACCGGTAACTTAGCGTCGAACGCCGCCGTGCTCTGTGGGTCGTTCGGCACACATTTTCACGCGCCGAAGCCGGTACGCCAGCTCGGAAACCGTGGTACCCAGCCCAATTGGCGCGCCCGGCGGTTGTCCGCGCCGCGCGCCCACGGGTTACGGTCCGTGGCCCGCTCGGGCGGCGGCGCGCCGACCGACGAGCAGAACGCGGGCAGCCAGTCGTATGCGGGCGCGGGTTCGTCGTCGGTCACGTTCACCGCGCCGGATTCCCAGTCCAGTGCCGCGACCGCGGCCGAAGCGGCGTCGTCGATGTGCACGAAGCTGGACACGTCGCCGGTCGCGATCAGCTCGCCTTTCCTTGCGGCGTCGGCCATCAGGCCGTCGGTGTGGTACCAGGTCCCGGGGCCGTAGAACAGGCCGTACCTCAGCACGACCCACTCCGGCGCCTCCCGAACGGTGTCCTCCAAGGCCTTGACGGCCGCGATGTCGCGGTCCCGGTCCAGCGGGACGTCCTCGGTCGCCGGGCCGTCGCCGGGTGCGTACATCCACGCGATGCTCTGGGCGATGATCTTGGGCACACCCTGGGCGGCGTCGACGAGGTTGCGGGTGCCGGTGATCCGGATCCGTGCGTTGGCCGCGAAGTCCCGCCCGGCGAGGTCGGTCAGCTGGTGCATCACCACATCCGGCTGCGCCTTCCGCACCGCCTCGGTCAGGGACGCCTTGTCGAACACATCCCCTTGCACCGTCTCGACATCAGGCAGCAGGGTGCCCGGTTTCCTGGTGAGCGCGGTGATCTGGTGTCCCTCGGCGAGCAGCAGGGGCAGCAGCCGACGGCCGAGAACGCCGGTCGCGCCGGCCACGAAGATCCGCATACCGCCGACCGTAGTCCCGCCGGTGTTCCAGCCAATGGACCGGTTCACGCTGGATTTCGTGGTCCAGTTAAGGTGGAAGCACTGGGGGCTGGGTGGATCGAGGTTCGCGCGTGTGGACTGCTGAGCGGCTTGGGGTGCGGCTGGCCCGGTTGCTGATCGGGCTGGTGTCGTACGGCGTCAGCCTGGCGATGATGGTCCGGGCGGGGCTCGGGCTGGGCCCGTGGGATGTGCTGCACGAGGGCCTGTCGAAGCTGACCGGGCTGGGCATGGGCTGGATCGTGAACCTGATGGGCCTGGTGGTGCTGGCGTTGTGGGTGCCGCTGCGGCAACGGCCGGGCGTCGGCACGATCGCGAATGTCGTGCTGGTCGGGTTCGCGGTGACCGGGACACTCGCTGTGCTGCCCCAGCAAACGAACCTCGCCGTGCAGATCCTGTTGCTGGTGGCGGGTGTTGTGCTCACCGGTGTGGCGACTGGGCTCTACGTCGGCGCGGGACTGGGGCCCGGGCCACGCGATGGCCTGATGACCGGTCTCGCCGCGCGCGGGATGTCGATCGCCGTCGCGCGAACCGTCATCGAGTTGTCCGTGCTGGGCCTGGGTTTCCTGGCCGGTGGCACGGTCGGGGCCGGCACGGTGCTGTTCGCGCTGGCGATCGGCCCGCTCGCGCACTTCTTCATCCCCCGGCTCACCGTCGCGGTGGCCGTCGCTCGTGAGGAGAGCAATGACCACTGTTGAGGGCAAGACCGTCGTCGTCACCGGGGCGAGCGCGGGTCTGGGAGCGGCCGCGGCCCGGCGGCTGGCGGAGCTGGGCGCGAAGGTCGTTGTCGTCGGGCGGTCCGCGGAGAAGGCCGCCGCGGTGGCCGAAGCCGCCGGAGCCGATCACTACACAGTGGACTACTCGTCGCTCGGCGAGGTGCGCGAGCTGGCTTCCGTTCTGCTGGACCGGTATCCGCGCATCGACGTCCTGGCCAACAACGCGGGCAGCCTGTTCCGGCACCGGGTGATCACCGGCGACGGGTTCGAGGCCACCATGCAGGTCAACTACCTGGCGCCGTTCCTGCTCACCCAGCTGTTATTGGACCGGCTCGGCGAGGCGCCCGAGGCGCGGGTGATCACCACGGCCAGCGACGCGCACCGGTCCGGCGTCATCGATCTGTCCGATGTGGACGCCCAGGGCCGCCCGTTCTCGACGATGCGGGCCTACGCCGCCTCGAAGATGGGCAACGTGCTGTTCACCCAGGAGCTGGCGCGCCGCACCGAGGGCACGACGATCACCGCGTCCTGCTTCCACCCTGGTTTCGTCTCGAGTGAGATGTTCCGCGACACCCCTGCCGTGCGGGCGTTGGCGAGCCTCGCGGGCCGGGCGTTCACGCCTGAGCGCGGCGCCCGGCCGTTGGTGCACCTGGCCTGCGTCGAGGACGCCGCCTCGGTCAACGGCCGGTACTTCAACCAGCTCAAGCCGGCCGAGCCCAAGCGGCGCTACGACACCGAGTTCGCGCGCCGCCTGTGGGACCGGACCGTGGAGCTGCTCGGTTGATCAGGTGTGCGGGATCCGCTCGCCGGGGATCACGCCGAAGCTGCCTGACTGGAAGTCCTTGAGCGCCTGCATGATCTCCTCGCGGGTGTTCATCACGAACGGTCCGTACTGGACGACCGGCTCGCGGATCGGGCGGCCACCCAGCAGGAGGACCTCGAGGTTCGGTTCCGCGGCCGGCTGGCTGGTGCCCGCCGCCAGCGTCAGCGCGTCGCCGGGACCGAACAGCGCCAACTGTCCTTTTCGGACCGGACGACCCTCGGTGCCGACCGTTCCGTTGCCCGCCAGGACGTAGGCGAGCGCGTTGAAGTCCGGCCGCCACGGCACCTGCAGCTGCGCGCCGGGGCTGATCGTGGCGTGCACCAGCGTGATCGGCGTGAACGTCGAGCCCGGGCCCTTGTGCTCGCCGACCTCACCGGCGATCACCCGCAGCAGCGCGCCACCGTCGCCCGAGGAGAGCAGGCTCGCCTGCCTGCCGCGGATGTCCTGGTAGCGCGGCGGGTTGAACTTGTTGGCGCTGGGCAGGTTCACCCACAGCTGGATGCCGTGGAACAGGCCACCGGACACCACCAGGTGCTCCGGCGGCTTCTCGATGTGCAGGATCCCGCTGCCCGCGGTCATCCACTGGGTGTCGCCGTCGGTGATCTCGCCACCGCCGCCGTGTGAGTCCTGGTGCTCGAAGATGCCGTCGATGATGTACGTGACCGTCTCGAACCCGCGGTGCGGATGCCACGGCGTGCCCTTCGGCTCACCTGGCGCGTACTCCACCTCGCCCATCTGGTCCATGTGGATGAACGGGTCCAGATCCGCCGTGCTCACCCCCGCGAAGGCGCGCCGCACCGGGAACCCCTCGCCCTCGTACCCGCTGGGCGCGGTGGTCACCGACCGCACCGGGCGCTGCTGGGCGTCGGGTGCGGGCGGGGCGATGCGCGGCAGGGTCAGTGTGTCCGCGGTCACGGCCGGCATGATGACTCCTCAGGTTGTTGAGCGTTCAACTTAACATGCCGAACGTGACCGCACCCGGGCGAATTCCCTACCTGAAGGTGAAGAGCCGGACGTCATCCCGGTAGGGCTGCGGCTCGCCGGTGAGCCGGTGCGTGCCGACACCCACCGACGCGTGCTCGACTGAATCGAAGGCGACCTCGGCGAACCCCGCCCGGGCGAACCAGTGCTTGATCGCCGCGATGGTCTCCGGGTACTCCCGGTGGCGGGTCCAGATCACAGTCGCCCCGGCCCGCAGGAACAT
>CBIMJO010000605.1:0-6294 GCA_966244135.1 uncultured Actinocrispum sp.
GATTTTCCGCACGACCAGCGGCGCGAGCCCCAGCGACGGCTCGTCGAGCAGCAGCAACGTCGGTGACGCCATCAACGCCCGCCCGATCGCGAGCATCTGCTGTTCCCCGCCCGACAGGTAGCCCGCGATCGACTTCCGCCGCTCGGCCAGCAGCGGGAACAGGTCCAGCACCCGCGCGTACGACTCCCGCGCCTCGGCCCGCGACCGGGTGTGCGCGCCGGCCCGGAGGTTCTCGTCCACGGTGATCTCGGCGAACACCCGACGGCCCTCCAGCACCTGGGCGATGCCGCGGCGGACCACTTTGGCCGGGTCCATGCCGGTGATGTCCTCGTCGTCCAGCCGGACAGTGCCCTTGGTGATCTTGCCGCGGTGGGGCATCAACAGGCCCGAGATCGCCCGCAACAGGGTCGTCTTGCCCGCGCCGTTCGCACCCAGCACGGCGACCACCGCCCCGCTGGGCACCTCGAGGCTGAGGCCACGAAGTACGAGGACTACGTCGTCGTACACCACTTCCAGGTTGCTCACCGACAACACAGTTGTGCCCCGTTCCCTCGCGCCGTTGACAAACCGGGCAAACCGCTTGTGACCTAGATCACGGACGCTAGCTGCGGGTTCGAGGCGGGGCAAGCCACCTAAGTCGGATTGTGACCTGTGGTTACTGGACGGTTAGGTCCCGCAGGCCGCGGATCACGAACTCCGGGCGGCGGCCGGGTTCGGCGGCCAGGTGGAGATTGGGCAACCGGGTGATCAACGCGCCAAGCGCCGCCGAGATCTCCACCCGGGCCAGCGGGGCGCCGACGCAGTAGTGGATCCCTGCGCCGAACCCGATGTGCGGGTTGGGGCTGCGGCCCACATCGAGGACGTCTGGCGAATCGAACACCTCGGGGTCGCGGGCGGCGGCGCCGAGCAGGGCGGCGATCTTGTCACCGGGCTGCAGCGTCACGCCGCCGATGGTGACCTCGGCGGTCGCGGTCCGTTCGAACAGCTGCAGCGGCGCGTCGTACCGGATCAGCTCCTCCACAGCGGCCGGGATCAGCGTGGGGTCGTCGACCAGCCGCTGCCACTGCGAACGGTTGCGCATCAACGCGAGCACCCCGTTGCCGATCACGTTCACGGTCGCTTCATGCCCCGCCATCAGCAGCAGCACCGAAGTGGCGACCAGCTCGTCCTGGCTGAGCCGGTCCCCGGCGTCCCGCACCGACACCAGGTCGCCGATCAGGCTGTCCGGCGCCGGATCCGCGGCCAGTTCACGCAGGTACGCGACGAACTCGGTGGCCGCCCGCTCGGCCGCGGCCCGCTTGTCGTCGGGCAGCCCGTACTCGTACATCTTCACGATCGCGTTCGACCACGGCACCAGCCGCGCCCGGTCCGCCAAGGGCACCCCGAGCAGCTCCGCGATCACCTCCACCGGCAGGGGAGCGGCCACGAAGGCCAGCAGATCGGCCTGCCCGTCGGCGGCGATCGCGGCGGCGAGGTCGTCGACGAGCCGCGTGGACAGCTTCTCCACCCAGGGCCGCAGCCGTTCGATGTGGCCGCGCAGAAATGCGGTGGATACAAGCTTGCGCAGCCGGGTGTGCACCGGCGGCTCGTTCTCCAGCAGCGAGTTGCGATGCAGCAGGTTGAACGAGGTGAACTGCTCGATCGGGGTGGCGTCCGACCAGATCCGGCCCAGCGACCGGTGCCGCAGCACCTCCGAGCACGCGGCGTGCGACACCGCGACCGCCAGGCCGAGGCCCGGGTGCTGGTGGACCGGGCCATTCGCCCGCAAAGCGGCGAACGCGGGGTACGGATCGGCGACGAAATCGGGGTCCTGCGGGTCGAACAGCATGTCGGTCACCGTATGTCCGCAGTTCACACGGTTGCCAGCGGGACGTGTCACTATCACTGAGTGTTGCCTGAAGTCGTAGCGCACCGTGGTGCCTCCGCCGAACGGGCCGAACACACCCTGGCCGCCTACGAGCTGGCGCTCGCCCAGCAGGCCGGCGGGCTGGAGTGTGACGTCCGGCTGACCAAGGACGGCGAGCTGGTCTGCGTGCACGACCGGACCGTGGACCGCACCTCCGACGGCACGGGCGTGGTCAGCACCAAGACCCTGGCCGAGCTGAACAAGCTCAGCTTCGGCGACTCGGACCAGGGCGTCCTCACCCTGGACGCGTTGCTGGGCCTGATCCGGCCGGGTGTGCGGCTGTTCGTGGAGACCAAGCACCCCGTCCGCTACGGCGGTCTCGTCGAGGCCAAGCTGGTGGCGTTGCTGGCCCGGCACGGCCTCGCGCGGCCGAAGGACAAGGACGAGTCGCCGGTCGTGGTGATGTCGTTCTCCCAACGCGCGATCCTGCGCCTGCGACGGCACGCACCACAGCTGCCGACGGTCATGCTGACGAGCACACGTGTCACGCCACGCATAGGCGACTACGTCGGCCCGAGCATCGAGCGCCTGCGCACGGACCCGGACTATGTCGCCAAAGCCGGACGTCCGGCGTATGTGTGGACCGTGGACGAGCCGGCGGACGTCCGGCTGTGCCGTGAGCTGGGTGTCAGGTTCCTCGCGACGAACAAGCCCGCGGCGACCGCGGCCGTGCTGCGCGGTACGGTCCCGGGGACACATCCGTCCAGATGACTTGAAGGAGTGCCAGGTGGGCAAGGGCGCCGGGGCGAAGCAGGCCAGACGAGCACGGCGCGCGTCCGCCGGGGACGAGGGCATCAACCCGCGCCAGGCATGCCCCTGCGGATCGGGCAAGCGGTACAAGGCGTGCCACGGGGCGCCCGGCGGTGCCGCCGACCTGTCCGGGACACGGCCGTTCGAGGGCCTGGCCGCCGAGTGTGAGCTGGTCGCGTTGCGTGAGTTCGTGCCGTCCGCGACCGTCGTCCTGCCGCTGAAGACCGACGCCAAGCGGACCGTCACGCTGGGCACCGTGCTGCCGCTGGCCTCCGCGGCCCTGGTGCGGGCCGGCGAGGACGAGGCCGCGTTCATCGGTCTGCAGGTGCAGACCCGCTCGGAGAACATCAGCCGGGACGTGGCCGAGGCGATCGAGTGGGCGCTGACCGCCGAGGCCGGCGAGGTGCTCAGCATCGTGCCGCAGACCGGGACCACCCGGCTGCAGGACCTGATCGACGCGGACGCCGTGGTCGAGCCCGAGGTGCACGAGGACTTCGGCTGGTGGCTGGCGCCCGGCACGGACGCGACCGGCGAGGTCGCGCTGTCGCTGGAGCGGGCCAACGCGGCGATCATGCCGACCCACCGGATCGGCCCGGCCGCCTACTGGACCCTGGCCGGCGACAAGGCCTACCTGCGCTGGGTGCGCCCGGAGCCGGAGGAGCAGCTGATGGCCGCCATGGCCCGGCTGGCCGCCGCGGGCACGCTGACCGTTGGCGAGGGCTCGAAGTACGCGGGCTCGTTCCGCGCGCACGGCCTGCTGGTGCCGGTGTTCGACCTGGACCCGGAGCCGCACGCCCGCGAGTGGGAGAAGCCGGCCGCCGAGCTGGGCGAGCGCCTGGCCGAGGCACTGGCCTCGCTGGAGGGCACCCCGCTGACCGGTGAGGAGCGCCGGTCCCGGGACGGGCTGATCGGCCGGCAGGTCACCATCCGATGATCCTGCACATCTGCGGCCGTTCCGACTGGCCGGAGAGTGGCGACTACCGGGCGGGCTCGCTGGACGAACTGGGCTTCATCCACTGCGCCGACTACGGCACGGTGCACATGCCAGCCGGTCTGTTCTTCGCGGGCCGGCCGGACCTGGTTCTCCTGGTCATCGACCCTGACCTGCTGGAATGCCCGGTACGGTGGGAAGAGGCCGATCCGCCCGGGGACAACCTCCCCTGGTTCCCGCACGTCTACGGACCGATATCGCGACGGGCGGTGGTGGCTGTGCACGAGTTCCCGGCGGGTCCGGACGGCAGGTTCCGGCTGCCGCCCGCCCTCGCCGAACACCGGAGCTAAACACAAGGCAACCCCCGCGGGCGGCCGGACGTGTTCCGCATGTCCAGTGAGTCATCTCGCGGGGGGAGGGTGGATGACCTCGGTTCTGTCCTGGGCAGTGGTCGGTCCACCGGACTCGGGGGATAACGCAGTGGACGACTTCGGCGAGTTCGTCCGGGCGGCGTTGCCCGGCCTGCTCCGCTACGGGCATGCCCTGACGGGCAACCCGCACGACGGAGCCGACCTGGTCCAGGCCGTCCTGGAGAAGATCGGCGCCCGGTGGTCGACGGTCGTGCGCAGCACGGGTGACCCGCTCGCCTATGCGCGCCGCGCGATGTCGAACACGCACATCAGCTGGTGGCGACGAAGAAGGAAGGAAAGCCTGGTCGCCGACCTGCCGGAGGTCGCGGGCCCGCCCGCACCTGACTCGTTCGACAACGAGCCCCTCTGGCAGGCTCTACGCGCGTTGCCCCAGCGGCAGCGCGCGGTGATCGTGCTGCGCTACTACGAGGGTCTGTCCGAGGCGGAGATCGCCGAGACCCTGCGGATCAGCACGGGAACGGTGAAAAGCCAGGCGAGCAAGGCGATGACGAGTTTGCGGACGAGGCTGGGCGCGACGGCGGAAGGGAGGCACTGAGGATGGGCGACCTAGAGGACGAGCTGACCAGGCTCTTCCAGGACAAGAGGCTGGACGTCCAGGTGGCCGCCGACGCCGAGAAGACCGTGGTCGCCGGTGCCCGCCGGGTCCGCCGCAACCGCGTCCTGCTGGTCAGCGCCGCGGGTGTGGTCGCCGCGGCCGTCCTGGCCACCGGCACCATCGTGCTGACCCGCGGCCCGTCGAGCAGCAACCAGGTCGCCGACCCGCCCACGCTGTCCATCACCGCGACGACGTCCAACGGCACCACGTCGCCGGGCGCGACGCCGCAGTCCCAGGCCCCGTCGGCGCCGACCACGGCACCCGGATCCGGGCATCCGTCCCCGACGGTGACGACCAGTCCCCGCCCGCCGTCCGCGTCGACGTCGAAACCGGCGGCCACGGTCGCGGTCACCGCCACCGTGCTCGGCCCGAACGGGTACGGCCCGTTCCGGCTCGGCATGACCGCCGATCAGGTGCTGGCCACCAACCAGGTGAACCAGCCCGTCGCCCCGGTGCCCGCCGGGGAGTGCACCACCTTCACGATCGCCGGTCAGCCGGGCTCCCGGCTGGTGGTCTCAACCCGCTCCGGAGTGGTCCTGATCGACCCGTCGATCAAGGTGCACACCCCGGAGGACGTCGGTGAGGGGACCAACATCGAGATAGCGTTGTCCCATTACCACGACTTCGACGCCCAGAAGAACCCGTCGGTGGTCGCGGTGCTGGGCCGCGCCTCGGCCTGGTACTCGATTTCCTTCAACCCCGACACGGCGAACGTGACGGGAATCGCCCTGCTCGGCAGCAAGACGGAATGCTGAGCAATTAGACCGAGCCACCGGCGGCACGCGGGGCACCGGCGTCCGAACCCGCGTCGCCGACCGATTCCCGGGCGATGAAGTTCTCCACGTCGAACAGGTTGCCGTTGGCCCGCTTGACCACGTTGAGCAGGGTCGACATCTGCGCGACCTCCTCGACCTGCTCCTTGAGGAACCACTGCATGAACTGCTCGCCCTTGTAGTCGTCCTCGTCGCGGGCGGTCTTGGCCAGCCGGATCACCTCGTCGGTGACCTGGCGTTCCTGGTTCAGCGCCAGCTCGACCAGCTCCACCGCCGTGGTGAAGTCGTTGCGCACCTCGTCGACACCGGGAACGGTCACCTTGATGTCGTTGTCGAGCAGGTACTGCACGATCATCATCGCGTGGTTACGCTCTTCCAGCGCCTGGTGGTAGAAATGCTTCGCGAGCTGGGGGAGGTCCTGGTCGTCGAACCACACGGCGACCGCGATGTACTGCTGGGAAGCGGTGAACTCGTTACGGATCTGCTGCTGCAGCAGCTCGTGGAACTTGCTGGTCATATCCGCAAGATAACCAAGACCTCTTGTTTCCACAATTTGGCGATGCTAATTTAGGCAAGCCTATCGAGAATGCATTTAGGTAAGGCATTCCTTATTTTTCGGCGGAATTTCCGGGCGGGACGGCCTGGGGGCCGCCCCGCCGTTTCGACGCGTCAGAAGGTCAGGCCGGCATTGAGCGGGAACAGCGGGGACTTGCCGTCGCCGTCGTTGATCGGCTCCTGCGAGGCGGTCCGCGGCCAGGTCACCGGCAACTTCCCGGTCGGGTGGTAGTCGCCGAACAGCACGTCCGCCACGCCCTGGCCCTCGGTACCTGGCAGCCAGGCGGCGAGCAGTGCCCGCCAGTTCGGCAGCTGCGCGCCGATGTCCAGCACCCGGCCGGAGACGAGCACCA
>CBIMJO010000606.1:0-6289 GCA_966244135.1 uncultured Actinocrispum sp.
CAACTCAACGGGCTGCTGCCCGACCGCGCCGACTTCGTGCCACCTCACCCCTACCTACGCATGCACCTGGTCACCCACGCGATCCTCGGCAATGTCCTCGACGACGCCCACATCCCCGAGCATTTCCTGCCGGGGGCACGCGAAACATGGGCAACATCAACGGTGGGGCGGTTGGTGTTGGAAGACACCTATGAGGTGTGACCGGTAGCTACTGGCTAGTCGTCGTTAGCGAACGCCGGGCTGCTGGGACCCACCGTCACCGGCCACGGCGAGGGCCGGGTCGTCAACGCCAACCTCGCCGACCACCTCGTCCCCGTCAACGCCGACGGTCCCTCACGCGGTTTATCTCAACGGCCTCGACGCCATCGCCGACCGCATCGGTGTCAAAGGACTCGGTGGGGTCGTGCTGGTCGCGGCGTTGCACCGGCTATCGCCAACGCCGTCCTCCATGCCACCGGGCGCCGTGTCCGCGGACTGCCCATCACGCCGAGGCCCTGTTCTGAGCCAGGGCTGGGGGCATGCTGCTGACGCTCAGCGGGTCCCGACACTGCCGCGGCACGGTGCGGCCGTCGTGGTTGGTCCCGGCAATCCGGTCCTGCTCGGCGTCAGTCGGAGTCTGTCCGTGGGCCTGCTCCCGTGGAAAGTGAGTCCGCGGCTCGTGGGTGGTCGGCTCGGTCGCGGGCCGATTGGTCGACTGGCCGGTTGGCACGACCGTGGCGAGAGTGATCACCTGCCGGTCTCGGTGTCTGTCTTGCTGCCTCGGTCCAATGTGATCCAGACGCGACGTTCAAGTCTCCATGGGCGATGCCGACACGCGGCCCTCTGTCACTTTTCTTCGCGGCGGGTGAAGGTCACGGTGACGGCCATGCCGCCGGTGAGGCGTGGGCGGGTGTGGATCTTGGCATGGTGGGCGGCGGCGATGGCCGCGACGATGGACAGGCCGAGTCCGTGGCTGCCGTCGTGATGGGTGCGGTCTGTCCCCAGTCGTTGGAATGGTTGGAACAGCCGATCCAGGTCGCTGGCCGGGACCACCGGGCCCGTGTTGGTCACGGTGAGCACGGCGCTGGTGGGTGTCGTTTCCGTGGAGATCTCCAGCTGGCCGTCGGAGACGTTGTAGCGCAGGGCGTTGTCGACGAGGTTGGCGATGAGTCGTTCGACGAGCCGCGGGTCGCCGGTCATGGGGGCTGGGCGAAGGGTGAGGGTCAGGTGGATGCCGCGCTGGGTGGCTTCGTAGTGTCTGGCGTGCAGGACCTGGCTGGCCACGTCGGCGAGGTCGAGGGGTTGTCGCCGGTCCAGGCCGCTTTCGCCGCGGGCGAGGGTGAGCAGCGCGTCGATCAGCTGCTCCTGCTGGTAAGTGGCGGCCAGCGCCTTCCGCTGGGTTGTTCGAAGCGATTCGGTGGTGGCGTCGGGATCGGACAGGGAGACCTGGAGCAGCGTGCGTTGCCAGGCGAGTGGGGTGCGCAGCTCGTGCGAGGCGTTGGCCACGAACCGGCGCTGAGCCTGGAACGATGCCTCCAGCCGGGCGAGGAGTTCGTCGAAGGTGTTGCCGAGTTCGGTCAGCTCGTCGTCGGGGCCTTGTAGGGCCAGCCGCTTGTGCAGGTTGGTGGAGGAGATGTCGCGGGCGGTCGAGGTGATCGTGCGCAGCGGTCGGAGAACCCGGCCGGCCACGATCCATCCGAGCCCGATGGACACCACCGACATCCCGCCGAGTGCGATCGCCGACTGAACGAGGAGCTGGTCGAGCGCCTCAGCGCGCTGTTTGGCCGCTTGGTCCTGCTGCAAGGGGACCTGGACGTCCGGTTGGTCCCGTGTCGGGGAGACGCCCGGGGTGCCGCCGGTGGACGCGTGCTGCACCAGGAAGTAGGTGGTGGCGAGCAGTCCGGCGCCGGAGAGCAGGAAGAGGGCGCCATAGACCAACGTCAGTTGCATGCGTACGGTGCGCCGCGGCATGACCAACCTCAGATCCGGTAGCCGGACTTGGCCACGGTCTGGATGACCGGCGGTTCGCCGAGCTTGGCCCGCAACCGGCTGATCGTGATCTTGACGGCGTTGGTGAACGGGTCGGCGAACTCGTCCCACACGCGTTCCAGCAGTTCCTCCGCGGACACCGTTCGGCCCGTGGCGGCCAGCAGCACTTCGAGCACGCCGAACTCCTTCGGCGTGAGCTCCAGCGGCCGGCCCGTCCGATGCGCGTGGCGGCGGGCCGTGTCGACGACGAGCTCGCCGTGCCGCAACACCGGGGGAACGACCGGGTGGACACGCCGAGCCAACGCGCCGATCCGCGCGACCAGGACCGGGAAGTCGAAGGGCTTCGGCAGGTAGTCGTCCGCGCCCAGCTCGAGCCCGTCGACAAGATCTTCATTGGTCGAGGCTGCGGTGAGCATGAGAATGCGGCTGCGGCACCCGGCTGCGACCAGTTCCTTGCAGATCTTGTCGCCATGGACGCCGGGCAGGTCGCGGTCCAGCACGACCACGTCGTAGTCGTTGTTGAGCGCGCGGGCAAGCCCGCCCGGTCCGTCGAACGCCACGTCGACCGCCATCCGCGCCCGGCGCAGTCCGATTGCAACCGTCTCGGCCAGCTCCGCGTGGTCTTCGATGATCAGTACCCGCACGCGCCCAAGTGTGCCTTGTCGGCGGTTTCGGTGCGGTTTCGTCCGGCGAGACCAGCCCGAAACCGCTGGCGCCGTAGACCTTCAGCCATGAAGCGGATTCTCAGCGTGGCCATGGTCCTGTTCTCGGTAGTGGCCTGTGGCGCGGGCACGACCTCACCGCCGAGCGGGAGTGTGTCCTCGGAGCAGGACCAGGAGCGGGCGCGCCAGTTCGCACAGTGTATGCGCGACCACGGTGTGGACATGGCTGATCCAGGCGCCGCGCCCACGGCCGCGGTGACACTCGGGCCAGGGCAGCGGCCCAGCGACGACGACAAGACCACGGCGGCGCTGGACGCGTGCCGGGCGTACCTGCCCAACGGCGGCGAACTGTCCAAACCAGACGCTCAGCAGATCGAGCAGGCGCGCAGGTACGCGCAGTGCATGCGAGAGCACGGTGTTGCCAACTTCCCGGATCCGGACTCCGAGGGCGGCCTCGATATCGGACACGCGGGTGTCAGCCCCAACGACTCGACGTTCAAGGCGGCCGACGAGGCGTGCAAGGACCTGCGTCCCGCGCCGGTCGGTGCTGGAGCGGGTCGATGAGCGACGGACCACTCGGCGTCCGCCGCCGGCGGCGCCGGATCCGCACGCTGACCGTGTCGGGTGTGGTCGCCTTGGTCGGCGCCGGGGCGGCGGCGACGGCGCACGGGTTCGGTGGGTGCGACCAGGACAGCGCCGCGCACAGCACGCTGCCGCCGGCCACTGTTGAGGTGACCAGGACGACGCTCACCCAGACCGAGGACGTGGATGGGACCCTCGCGTACGGGCCGGCGACGACGGTGGCCGGCCAGTTGGCCGGCAAGATCACCTGGCTGTCGGCGCCCGGGTCCATAGTGGAGCGCGGCAAAGCACTGTACACAGTGGATGATAAGCCCATTGTCCTGCTGTACGGGGAACTTCCGATCTACCGTGAGCTCTCCGCCGGAGTGGAAGGCCGCGACGTCAAGCAGTTCGAGCAGAACCTCGCAGCGCTCGGCTACCCGGGATTCACGGTGGACGAGACCTACAGCGCGGCGACCGCCACTGCGGTGAAGCGCTGGCAGAAGGATCTCGGCCTGACCGGGACGGGGAACGTGACTCCTGACGCGGTCGTGTACTCGCCCGCAGCGATCAGGGTGGCTGAGCACAAGGGCCAACTGGGAAGTCCGGCCGGCGGCGCAGTGCTGACCTACACCGGCACCACCCGCCAGGTGTCTGTCGAGCTGGACGTGGCCAAGCTTGGTCTGGTGGCGGTGGGAGCGGGCGTGACCGTGCGGTTGCCCGGCGGGGCCTCGGTGGCCGGCACGATCGCCAGCATCGGCACGGTAGCGCATACCAAGACGGGCAGCGACACCTCGACGGTCGAGGTGGTCGTCGCCGTCGCCGACCAGAGCAAACTCGGCTCGTTCGACCAGGCGCCAGTCGGGGTGACGGTCACGGCAGGTCAACGCAAAGACGTGCTCACCGCGCCGATCTCGGCATTGCTGGCGTTGCCCGAGGGCGGGTACGGCGTTCAGGTCGTTCACGACGGCACCACCCGGATCGTCCCCGTTAAGCCCGGCATGTTCGCCGGCGGCCGGGTCGAGATCAGCGGCGACGGCATCACCACCGGCACCGTCGTGGGGGTGCCGGCGTGAGCGAGCTTGCGCGCGAACAAATGCCGCAGCGCGAGCTTGCGAGCGAACCATCCATCGCTGCTTCGTCGCCGGGCGTGCAGACGGGGGATGTGGTCGCGCTGGATGGGGCGAGCCGGGTGTACCCGGGCGGAGTGGCGGCGCTGCGCGAGGTGTCGGTGCGCATCCGGTACGGCGAGTTGGTGGGCGTGGTCGGCCCGTCCGGTTCCGGGAAGTCCACGATGCTGCACCTGATGGGCGCGCTGGACCGGCCGTCTGGGGGAACGGTGCGCATCGACGGCCACGACGTCGCCGCGCTGTCCGACCGCGAGGTGTCCGCACTGCGTGCGGCTCGGATCGGGTTCGTGTTCCAGCAGTTCCACCTGGCGGGTGGGGTCAGCGCGCTGGACAACGTCGCCGACGGCCTGCTGTACACGGGGGTGCCGGTGCGCCAACGCGTACGGCTCGCGGCGGCGGCGCTGGACCGGGTCGGTTTGGTTCACCGGCTCGACCACCACCCGCACGAGCTGTCCGGGGGTGAACGGCAGCGGGTGGCCATCGCCCGGGCCGTGGTGCGGGAGCCGGCGCTGCTGCTGGCCGACGAGCCGACCGGAAACCTCGACACCGCCACCGGCGCCGCGGTGCTGGAGCTGCTGCGGGAACTCAGCGCGGCCGGCACCACCGTCGTGATCATCACCCATGACCGGGACATCGCCACCGGGCTGTCGCGGCGGGTGGAGATGCGCGACGGCCGGATCGTCGCCGACTCGGCGGTGACCGCCGCATGACCATGTTGCGAGCCAAACGGTTGCGCCCAGGCGACGTGTTCCGGGTGGGCTGCGCGGGTCTTCGTACCCGCACGATGCGCGTGTTGTTGTCCGCGCTGGGCATCGCGATCGGGATCTCGGCGATGGTGGCTGTGGTCGGCATCTCCACCTCCAGCCGGGCCGACCTGCAACGCACCCTCGACCGGTTGGGTACCAACCTGCTCACCGCCGGGCCCGGCCAAACCATCTTCGGCCAGGATTCGCACCTACCCGATGAGGCCATCGGAATGGTCAGCCGGATTCCGCACGTGACGTCGGTCAGCGCCACCGGGAAACTCACCGATGCCAAGGTGTACCGCACCGACCGGATCCCGACCGGGCAGAGCGGCGGCCTGGCCGTACTGGCCGCCCGCGTCGACCTTCCCGCGACCCTCCGGGCGCGGATAGCCGAAGGAACCTGGCTCAACGAAGCCACTTCTCGCTACCCCACGGCCATCCTGGGCAGCACGGCGGCGAGGCGGCTCGGTGTCGCGGCCGGCGCCCAGATCTGGCTCGGTGAACGTTGGTTCACAGTCGTCGGCGTCCTCGACCCGGTCGAGCTGGCACCGGAGTTCGACACCGCGGCGCTGATCGGCTGGCCGGTGGCACGGTCCCTGCTCGGCTTCGACGGCCACCCCACCACCGTCTACGCCCGGGTCGACGAGAACGCCGTCACCGACGTCCAGGCCCTGCTCGGCGCGACCGCGAACCCGCAGCGCCCCAACGAGGTCAAGGTGTCCCGCCCGTCGGACGCACTGGCCGCCAAGCAGGCCACCGACCAGGCGTTCACCGGCCTGCTGCTCGGCCTCGGCGCGGTCGCGCTGCTCGTCGGCGGCGTCGGCGTGGCCAACACCATGGTGATCTCGGTCCTGGAACGCCGCCCCGAGATCGGGCTGCGCCGCTCGCTCGGCGCCACCCGCGGCCAGATCCGGCTGCAGTTCCTGGCCGAGGCCCTGCTGCTGTGTGCCCTCGGTGGCACCGGTGGGGTCCTCCTCGGCGTCGCCGTCACCACCACCTACACCAGCACCCAGCACTGGCCCACCGTCGTCCCCGCCTGGGTCATGGCCGGCGGTATCGCCGCGACCCTCGCCATCGGCGCCCTCGCTGGCCTCTACCCCGCCGTCCGCGCATCCCGCCTAGCACCCACCGAGGCACTCGCCACCTCCTGAAACGCACCAGATATCGATGAAAGGGAGCTCGCATGATCAGGAAACGAACGTGGATCGCCGCCGCCCTGACC
>CBIMJO010000607.1:0-6281 GCA_966244135.1 uncultured Actinocrispum sp.
ACCTGCCTGCATCGCGGCGATGCCGAGCGCCGCCGGGTCGCGCAGGGGGTGGCCGTCCTGGCCGAGGCCTGCAACCCACGTCTGCTGGGCCGGCTGCTGTCACTTGACGCGCTCGCGGTCGCGCGGGCGGTCGAGCACCTGACCGCGGGCGGCCTGCTGGTGGACGGCCGCTACCGGCATCCGGCCGCGCGGCAGGCCGTGCTGGACGACATCGACCCCGACGACCGGGCGGAGTTGCACCAGCGCGCCGCCGCGCTGCTGCACGAGGACGGTGCGGACGCCCTGGCGGTCGCGCGGCACGTCCTGGCCCTGGGCGGCCTGGCCGAGCCGTGGGTGCTGCCGGTGCTGATCGAGGCGTCCGAGATCGCGCTGGGCGGGGACGGTGCCCAGACCGCCATCGAGTGCCTCAACCTGGCGCACATGGCCTGCCGGGACGACGACGAGACCGCGATGGTCACGATCATGCGGGCCCGGGCGAAGTGGCGCACGGACCCGTCGGCAGCGGCTCGCCAGCTCGTCCCGCTGCGGGCGGACCTGCGTGAGGACTCCGCGAAGAAGCACTCGCACGGCCGGCTGCTGAAGTCGTTACTGCAGTACGGGTCGATCGAGGAGGTCATCTGCGCCATCGAGCACCTGGACGACTCGGCGTGCGCGCTGGACCCGCAGGCGATGGCCGAGGTCAGCGCGACCCTGCAGTGGCTGTCCTGCTCGTATCCGTCCATTTTGGAGCGTGTGCGCAGCGCCTCGGCCGCGCTGCCCGCCTCAGTGAACCTGAAGAGCCAGGCCACCTGCGCGCTCATCGACACGCTCAGCCGCGGCCCGCGGGAGGAGCTCGTGCACGAGGCCGAGCGCATCCTGCAGAGCAGTCATCTGGAGGACCAGACCGTCGAGGGCGTCGTGCTCGCGCTGATGGCGCTGATCTACGCGGACTGCCTGGACACCGCGCGCCGCTGGTGCACGACGTTCATCCAGGAGGCCGAGACGCTCGGCGCACAGGCCTGGCAGGCATCGCTCGGCGCGATCCGCGCGGAGATCGCCATCCGCAGCGGCGACATGCGCGGCGCGGCGGACCTGGCGCGGGCCGCGCTGGCGATGATGTCGGCCGACAGCTGGGGTGTGCGGATCGGCCTGCCGCTGTCCAGCCTGATCCGCGCGTACACCGAGATGGGTGACTACCAGACCGCGGGTGAGCTGCTCAAGCGACCGGTGCCGGACGCGATGTTCGAGACCCGGTTCGGCCTGCACTTCCGGCACGCCCGGGGCCGCTACTACCTGGCCACCGGGCTGCTGCGGGCCGCGCTGGGCGAGTTCCGGGAGTGCGGGCAGGCCATGCAGCGCTGGGGAATCGACCAGCCCGCATTGGTCCCGTGGCGCAGTGAGGCGGCCCAGGTGCACATCCTGCTGGGCGAGCTGGGCGAGGCGCGTGCCCTGGTGGACGAGCAGCTGGCGAGCGTCGAGGGCAGCCATGGCCGCTCGTACGGCATCTCGCTGCGCACCTGCGCCCTGACCCGTGAGGTCAAGGCCCGGCCGAAGCTGCTGCGCGAGTCGGTGGAGGTGCTGCAGGAGAGCGGGGACCGGCTGGAGATGGCCCGCGCGCTGACCGACCTCAGCCAGACCTACTCGATGCTCAAGGACTACTCGCGGGCCAGGACGCTGATGCGGCGGGCCGGCAACATCGCCCGGGACTGTCACGCGGAGCTGCGGGCCGGGCCGGACACCACGTTCGTCGTGGGCAACGGGCCGCAGGAGTCGGTGCTCAGCGAGGCCGAGCGCCGGGTGGCCGTGATGGCCGGGGCGGGGCACACCAACCGGGAGATCGCCCGCACGCTCTACATCACGGTCAGCACGGTCGAACAGCATCTGACCAAGGTGTACCGCAAGCTCAGCGTGACGCGCCGCACCGAGCTGCCGACGAGGATGGTGGGCCAGTAGCCACATGTTGCCCGCCTCGGGAAGGCCGGTGCGACCCGCTAGGCGGGTGGGATGTTGTGGTTGTGACCCAACAGGTTCGCCGGGTCGTGGCGGCGTTTCAGCGCGGCCAGGCGCCGGTAGTCGTCCGGGGTGTAGGCGGTGGCCGTGAGCCGGGGGTCGGTCAGGAAGTTCAGCACCGACCCGCCGGTCCGGTGCGGCGCCAGCTCGTCGGCGAGCATCAGCCCGGGCAGCCGCGGACCGTCCACAGCGGACTTCAGCAGGACCGAGAAGGGAACGTCGCGGTGACCGGCCGGGCCGGCGCCGGCACCCGGTCGCGCGATCGCGCCGCCCCAGTGCCGGATGTTCACCGCCGTCGAGGCGTCCACCAGGTCGCCGGTCAGGGCGGCGATCACCGGATCGGACAGCTCGGTGAACATGTCGATGCGTTCCCGGCCGGCCTGCGGCGGCTCGGGCGGCCCGAACAGCCTCAGCAGGTCCGGGTAGCTCATCACGGTGAGCTCGCCCATCAGCGGGCGGCCGCCGGCCGCCCACAGCGGGGCCAGCAGGCGTTCGGTGACCTCCGGCGCGGCCAGCGAACACGCACCGACGCAGACGACATGCCTGCCGCCCAACGGGTCCGGCACTTCGGGCGGGATGTGCAGCAGGAACACAGACGTGCTGAGCTCGTCCGGCTCGGTGGCCGCCCAGTCCCGGTAGGTCCGCAGGAGACACGCCGCTTTGCCGCCGTCGAAGAACTTCAGCCCGGCGTAGACCCGGGGGACCGGGTAGAGCCGGACAGTCAGTTCGGTGACCACGCCGAAGTTGCCGCCGCCGCCCCGCAACGCCCAGAACAGGTCGGCGTTCTCGTCGGCGTCCGCGGTGAGGGCGCTGCCGTCGGCGGTGACCACCTCGGCGCGCAGCAGGCTGTCGGCGGCGTAGCCGTACTTCCGCGACAGCCAGCCGGATCCGCCGCCGAGCGTGTACCCGGCGACGCCGACCGCCGGGCAGTACCCGGACAACGGTGCCAGCCCGAACCTCGCCGCCGAGGCGACGACATCGCCCCACACGGTGCCCGCACCCACGCGGGCGACTCTGCGGTGCGGATCGATGTCCACGTGGTTCAGCCATGGCGTGGCCAGCAGCAGACCGCCGTCGCAGGGCCGGACCGTGCCGTGGCCCGTCGACTGCACCGCGAACGGCAGTTCATGGTCGCGGGCCGCCCGCACCGCGGCGCGCACGTCCTGCGCGGTAACGGCCTCGGCGACCACGAGCGGCCATTGGTCGATGTCCCGGCGCCAGGGGCGGCGCAGCGCCTCGTACCGGGCGTCGCCGGGAACGTGCACGGCACCGCTGAAGACCGGCCGCAGCCCGTCCGCGACCTGCCGGCTGCGTGCGGCCCATCGGCCGGTCTCCGTGGTGCTCACAGCTCAGTGCTGTTGCTGTGGGCGGGTGTTGATCAGGACGGCGGCCAGAACCGCTGCGACCACAAGGATGCCCGCCGCCCAGGCACAGGCGATCCGGTAGCCGTACACGTTCCCCTCGATCTGGCCGACCGTCACGTGCACGGCGAGGTAGGACGCGGTGGTGCCGGCGGCGATGGTGTTCAGCAACGCGGTGCCGATGGACGCGCCGATCTGCTGCGACGTGCTGACGAACGCCGAGATGACGCCGGTGTCGCTGGGGGCGACACCACGCGTGGCGGTGTTCAGGCTCGGCGACATGACCGCACCGGACCCGAGGCCGACCAGGATCTCCGCGGGCAGGATGTGCGCGACGTACGAGCTGTCCGTGGTCAGGAACGTCAGCAGGAACATGCCCACCGCCGCGATCAGCAGACCGGGGGCGATCAGCACCCGCGGCTGGACCTTCGGCAGCAGCCGGGCGACGATCTGGGTCGCGGTGATCGCGCTCATCACCATCAGCGGCAGGAACGCGCAGCCCGCCTGGATCGGCGAGTAGTGCATGACCGTCTGCAGCTGGTAGGTGACGAACAGGAACATGCCGAACGTGCCGATGAAGTTCAGCGCCACCGACAGGAACGCGCCGACCCGGTTGCGCGCCGAGACCACCTTCAGCGGCAGCAGCGGCTGACGCACCTTGCTCTGCAGGACAACGAAAAGCGTCAGCAGGACCACGGCGGCCGCGAGCGTGCCGAGCACCAGGCCGGAGGTCCAGCCGTGCCCGGCCGCCTGGCCGAAGCCGAACACCAGCGCGGCCATGCCGCCGCCACCGGTGACCGCGCCGGCGATGTCGATCCGGGCCCCGGGCTGACCGGGGAGGTTGGGCAGCACCAAGGCGGCGCCGATGCCCGCGGCGATCGCGATGGGCACGTTGACGTACAGGCACCAGCGCCAGTCCAGGTACTGGGTGAACACGCCGCCCAGGATCAGCCCGGCGGCGCCGCCGGAGATCAGCACGGCGCTGAAGATGCCGAATGCCTTGGCCCGTTCGCGCTGGTCGGTGAACATCGTGACCAGCAGGGACATGGTCGACGGCGCGAGCACCGCGGCGAACAGCCCTTGCAGCGCGCGGGCGCCGATGAGCATGCCCGCGTTCATCGCGGCACCGCCGAGGGCGGAGGCCACGGCGAACCCGGCCACCCCGGCGAGCAGGGTCTTCTTGCGGCCGACCAGGTCGGCGATCCGCCCGCCGAGCAGCAGCAGGCCGCCGAACGCGAGCGTGTAGGCGGTCACCACCCACTGCCTGCTCGCGTCCGACATGCCCAGGTCCTGCTGGGTGGTGGGCAGCGCGATGGTCACGATGGTGGTGTCCAGCACCACCATCAGCTGGGCCAGCGCGATCACCACCAGGCCCCACCACCGGCTGGGCGACTTGGGCGGGCTGGTGGCAGCCACCGTCGCGGTTGTGGTGTTCGTCATGCGCTCGAGCCTTCTCGTGAGATCCGTCGCCGAAACTACTTTCGGCGAAATACGCTTCGGTTATACTGCCTGTTACGGTCGCCGTCAACAACAGGGAGGGGAAGGGCAGCGATGAAGGGGTCGCAGACTCAGGGTGTCCGCAAGGCCAAGGCGGAGCAGACCGTGCTCGCGCTCAAGGAGGCGGCCAAGAAGCTGTTCGCCGAGCGCGGCTACCTGAACACCAAGATCACCGACATCCTGTCCGAGGCGGGCCGCTCGGCCGGCGTGTTCTACGACCACTTCGCCAGCAAGGAGGAGCTGCTCGAGGCCCTGGTCGCCGACTTCCAGGCCGACGCCGCCGACCGCGCCGCCGCGATGGACTGCGCCGCGGACGAGCACGACCTGTCCGACCGGGCGCAGCTGCGCGCGCACATCGAGGTGTTCTGGCACACCTACACCGCGCACCTGCCGGTGATGGTCGCGATGTTCCAGGCGTCCATGGTGGACGAAGGCATGACCGCCGGGTTCGGCGAATGGCTCAACACCAACATGTTGCACCAGCACCTGGAGCACCTGAACAAGCGCGGCGTCCCGCTCGCGGGTGATTCCGCGCTGCTGGCGTCCGCGCTGAGCAGCATGCTGCTGCAGTTCGCGTACGTCTGGCTGGCGACGGGCGGACGGGCCCCGGGGGGAACCGGGGCCCGTCTCGCGCCGTCCGCCGACGAGGCCATCGACATGCTGACTTCGTTGATCCACAACGGGATCGTGGCCAGGGACTAAACGGGTACCAGCGTCAGCACCCGGGTGCCGTGGTCGAACGGTTCGGACACAGTGGACACCCGCAGACCGGCGGCGGCCGCGAGCGCGTGCCACTCGTCCATGGTCCGCTCGCACCCGCCGAAGTAGACGAGCATCTTCAGGTCCGCGCTGGTGAAGTCGGCGGCCGGCGCGCCATCGGAGTCGTCCGCGCGCTCGACGAGCAGGATCCGGCCGCCGGGGCGCAGCGCGCCGGCGGCCCGCCGCAGGATGCGCCGCGCGTCCGCGTCCGGCCAGTCGTGCAGGATGAAGGCGAGCGTGACGATGTCGGCGGAGACCGGCAGCAGCTCGAAGAAGTCGCCGCCCAGCACCCGGATCCGGTCCGCCGCACCGGTTTCGGCCAGGACCTTGCGCGCGTTCGCCGCCACACCGGGAAGTTCGATCAGCGTCGCCTCGATGTCCGGCCGCACAGCCAGCAGCGTGGTGAGCAACGCACCGGTCCCGCCGCCCACGTCCAGCACGCTGCCCGCGCCGGTCCAGTCCGCCCGGGCGACCGCCTCGTCGAACACGCCGTCCTGGTTCTGCGCCATCATCGCGTCGAAAGTGGCGCCGAGGAACGGATCCTCGGAAGTGTCGTCCCAGAAACCCCGGCCATAGCGCAGATGGTGCGCGGGCCCGCCGTCGCGGACCGCGTCGGCCAGGTGGATCAGCGCGAGGTCGGCCCGGCCGACCATGTGGGTCGTGTCCAGCCAGCCC
>CBIMJO010000608.1:0-6265 GCA_966244135.1 uncultured Actinocrispum sp.
GGTATCTCAACGTCACCGACGCAGAGCACGACCGGGTACATCGGGTCCGACGAGATGGGCAGCCCGGTCGCGCCCGCGCTGAGCCGGACCGACTCGGCCAGCGGGCCCACACCCAGCACCGAGACACCCAGTTGGTCGACGAGTTCGACCCGGGTCTGCAGCGGCGCCGGCACGGCTACCGGGTGCAACCGGCCCTGCAGTACGCCTTCGCTTTCACACCAAAGGCGGAACTCATCGGCGTTCGCCCCGAACGGCTCGGGATAGCGCTCACGCAGCCAGGGATCGTCCTGCCACACCGCGTTCGCCCACACCGTGCTGCCCGGCAGCCCGTTCACCGGCGCGCAGGCCCAGCGGAGGAACGCCTTCTCGTCGGTGGTCGCGGGCGGCGGCTCGATCCCGGCCTGCCACTCCGCGCGGAACTCCGCTCGCAGCGGTTCGGGCAATGCGGTCCCGTCGGACAGCCGGGCGAACGGCTTGCCCTTGGCCTGCGGGCCGGCGTCGACGAGTTTCGTGCGGTAGTCGTCACACAGGCTTTGCAGACCAGGGCGCTCCGACAACAGCACCCGGGGCCGATCGGTGATCCCGGCGTCCAGCAGCCAGGGCTGTTTCGGGTCGAACCCGTGGAAATGCATGGTCCGCAACGGCTCGAGATCGCCGATCGGAACCGCCTGGACGAAGTACTGGTTGTTCACGAAATCCGGATCGCGCTGCCCGGCATTCCAGACCGAAAGCCCGATGCCGACATTCCGCAGCACCTGGTGCGAGGCCAGCGCGGGCAGTCCGTCCAGGAACGTCTCCGCGGCCTCGGGCGACCGGCGGGCATGCTGCGACCAGGAAGTCAGCACGTCAACGGCACCAGGGCCGACCGCGAGGAACCCGGGCTCGTACACGCCGGCCTCGATCAGGTCCTCCGGCGTCGGCGCAAGGCCGTCGTGCGGCAACGGCTGCAGAACCCTTGGCACTAAAGCGAAGTCGACCAGCTTCAGGGCCGTCCGGACGACCTCGTCGACCCGGTTGAGCACCAGCACCCACGGATCGAGGTACAGCACCGGCCCGTTGGCCAGCAGCGTCTTCAGCAGCTGCGGCCGCAGCACGGCGCGGGTCTGCTCGGCGGTGTAGGCGGTGGCCAGCATCGCCAGCTCGTCCTCGTCGACCCCGATGTCCGCCGGGGTCAGCACGTCGGACCCTGGTTCACCGTCCACCAGCAGGATGTCGAACCTGGCCCCTGGATGGGCGGCCCGGTAGGACTCGGCGGCCACCCGGGCCGCAGGCAGCTGGGAACTCGTCGCCACCGTGCACGCAGACAACTCGGTCACGCCACCAAGCTACTGGTAGGCATCAGCCGCCCATGGACGGGAGGAACCGTGGCGCCTTGCGAGCAGGCGTGGCCTGCTCAAACGCCGACGCGAGGGAAAGCAGACGACCGTCCGACCATCGCGAGGCCATGAACGAGATCCCGACCGGGAGCGGTCCGACGAACCCCGCGGGCACCGTCACCGCCGGATATCCGGCCACGGCCGCCGGGGTCGACGACGGGATGATGTCGTTGTCGCCGGTGGCGCAGTCGGTCTTCCAGGCCGGCGGGTTGGTCGCGGCCGCGATCGCGTCCAGGTGGAACTTCGCCATCGTCTCGTCGATGGACCGTTTGGCCAGGTCGGTGAGCTCGTGCCGGCCGGCGAGGTAGCCCGGGTCGGTGGGCGGCGGCGCGGCCAGGGCCTGTTCGAAGAGCTCCTGCCCGGCGAAACAGGTTTGTTCCAGCGGGTCGCCGCGGTTGTACGCGATCAGCGCGGCGAGATCGCGGGGTCCGTTGCGAGTGGACAAGTACTTGTCGATATCGCGGTGGAACTCGGTGAGCAGGGCCGGGAACTCCAGTTCGAGAATCCGATCCTGGTACGGCAGCGTCACTTCGATGACCTGCGCGCCTTGTGCTCGCATGGCCGCTGCCGACTGGGTCATGACCTTGTCCACATCCGGGCCGAGGACCGGCAACCGCCACAGGCCGATTCGCTTGCCACGCAGGGAATGCGGGTCGAGGCGATAGTCACGCGGCTGGTCGCGCGGGATTTCCAGGGTCGCCGGGTCGGCGGGATCGCGGCCTTGCAAGGCGGCCAACGTCAAGGCCACGTCGGTGATGTTGCGGGCCATCGGCCCGGCGGTGTCCTGCTCGGCCGAGATCGGCACGACGCCGGTACGGCTGACCAGGCCGAGCGTCGGTTTGTGGCCGGCCACACCGGTCATCCCGGACGGGCACACGATCGAACCGTCGGTCTCCGAGCCGATCGCCACCTGTGCCAGCGAAGCCGCGATGGCCGCGCCGGAACCCGCCGAGGAGCCACAGGGGTTGCGGTCCAGGACGTACGGGTTGTTGGTCTGGCCGCCCACCCCCGACCAGCCGGAAGTCGGCTTGGCGGCCCGGAAGTTGGCCCACTCGGACAGGTTCGCCTTGCCGAGGAGCACCGCTCCGGCTTTGCGCAGGTTCGCCATCAGGGTCGCGTCCTTCGCGGGCGGCGTGCCCAGCAGGGCGCGTGACCCGGCGGTGGTCTGCAGGTGCGCGGTGTCGACGTTGTCCTTGAGCAGCACCGGGATGCCGTCGAGCGGGCCGCGCAGCTTGTGCGCGCGGCGTCGTTGGTCACTGGCTTTCGCCTGGTCGAGAGCGGTCGGGTCGAGCAGGATGATCGAGTTGATCCTCCCGTCCAGGTCCCGGATCCGGCCGAGGTAGGCGTTGGCCAGGCCGACTGCGGTCAGCTCGCCGCGGTTCATCAGTCGTTGCAGCTCGGGGATGCTGGACCGGTCGAGGTTGAGCCGAGGGGTCGCAGACACTGGAGCCGCCATCGTTACCAGGAGGACAAGGGGTGCGAGCCAGCGCAGCACAGGTCCACCACACTCCCCTGGCGCATCCGGCGCAACCCGCCGATCGACGGGCAACCGGGCCGCCGCGGGCGGAGTTGAACCGGGCGTGAGAACCCGCGAACTGGACAGCGCCTTCGAGAGCTTCGTGCAGGCGAGCTCGGCGTCCTTGCTGCGCACGGCATATCTGCTGACCGGTGACCGCGGGCACGCCGAGGACCTGTTGCAGACGACGTTCCTGAGAGTCGCGTGGCGGTGGGCGGCCGCGAGTGCGCGGCCCGAGGCCTACGCGCGCCGGGTGCTGGTCAACCTGTCCCGGGACCGCTGGCGGAACCTGAGCCGCCGGGTCCGGGAACGACATCAACCCGATCCGCCGCACCCCGCCTGTGCCGACGCGGCCCAGCGGGTCGCCGACCGCGAGTCGCTGGCCGGGGCCCTGCGCGAACTGCCGCCGCGCCTGCGGGAGGTCGTGGTGCTGCGGTACTTCGCCGACCTCCCGGTGGCCGAGACCGCGCAGACGCTCGGCCTGTCCGAAGGCGCGGTCAAGTCGTACACGAACCGCGCGCTGGCCCGGCTGCGGCTGCTGCTCGAAGACCCTCAAGAGGTGCGTGAACCATGACTCTCGAAGACCGGCTCCGGGACCGGCTGCGCAGCGAGACCGCGGGCCTCCAGCCGCCCGGCGACCTGATCGACACGTTGTCCCGTGGGCACGCGCGGCGGTTCAAGCGGGCCCGGCTCACCTTGGCCGGCGGTTCGCTGGTGGCGACCGCGATCGTCGCGATCCTGCTGGTGGGGCTGCTGGCCAGCCCTCCCCCGCCTCAGCCGTTGAATGCAGCCGAGGTGCTGCAACGAGCCAAAGCGGCCGACGCGGCGGCCACCGGGAAGATCATCCATTTCCGGGTCACCACCGACGCGATGTACAACGTGTACGAGGTCTGGGCGCTGCGGTCCGAGCACATCGGCCGCGGCACCAGCGACTCCGGCAGCGACCATGCGATCGTGAGCGACAGCGTTGTCCGCGCGGGCCGGATCGAGACCGTCAACTACGTGACCAGGACCGTTCAGACCAGCGACACCGCGAACGATGACCTGGTCGAAGTGCTGATGCCCCCGTTGGTCAGCGACCCCGCGAAATGGCCGCTCGACCCGCAGGTCTCGGTGACCCGGCAAGGCGGCGAGATCCACCTGGCCGCACCGGGGCGCGAAGGTCCGGACGACCCGAGTGGCTCGTTCGACGTGGTCCTGGACCCGCAGACATACCTACCGGTCCGCGGGACCTTCATGGGGACCTTGAAAGCGGAGATCACCTGGCTCGACGCGACGCCGGAGAACCGCCAGCAACTCACCCACGCCGTGCCGCCGGACTTCCAACAGCGTTAGAGAACGGGGAGCAGGGTCCTCAGTTCGTACGGCGTGACGCTGCGGCGGTAGGCGTCCCACTCGGCGCGCTTGTTGCGCAGGAAGAAGTCGTAGACGTGCTCGCCGAGGGCCTCCGCGAGCAGCTCGGACTTCTCCATCTCGGCCAGGGCCTCGCCGAGGTTCTGCGGCAGGTTGTCGTAACCCGCGGCCCGGCGCTCGGCGTCGGACAGCGACCAGACGTCGTCCTCGGCGGCGGGTGGGAGCTCGTACCCCTTCTGCACGCCCTGCAGGCCGGCCGCGATGATCACCGCGTAGGCGAGGTACGGGTTGCAGGCGGAGTCGAGGCTGCGGACCTCGACCCGGCGCGAGGACGACTTGCCCAGCGAGTACATCGGCACGCGGACCAGGGCGGATCGGTTGGCGTGGCCCCAGCAGACCGCGGTCGGGGCCTCACCGCCGACGATCAGCCGCTTGTAGGAGTTCACCCACTGGTTGGTCACCGCGGAGATCTCGCGGGCGTGCTTGAGCAGGCCGGCGACGAAGCTCTTGCCCACCTCGGACAGCTCGTACGGGTCCTCGGCGTCGTAGAAGGCGTTGCGGTCGCCCTCGAACAGGCTCAGGTGGGTGTGCATGCCCGAACCGGCCTTGTCGGAGAACGGTTTGGGCATGAAGGAGGCGTGCACGCCCTGGGTGAGCGCCACCTCCTTGACCACGTACCGGAAGGTCATCACGTTGTCGGCCATGGTCAGCGCGTCGGCGTAGCGCAGGTCGATCTCCTGCTGGCCGGGCGCGCCCTCATGGTGGCTGAACTCCACCGAGATGCCCATCGCCTCGAGCGCCTCGATGGCGTGCCGCCGGAAGTTCGTCGCGGTGGCGTGCGAGGCCTGGTCGAAGTAACCGCCGTTGTCGGCCGGCTCCGGCTCGCTGCCGTCCGTCGGCATGTCCTTGAGCAGGAAGAACTCGATCTCCGGGTGCACGTACACGGTGAACCCGCTCTCGCTGGCGCGCGAGAGCGTCCGGCGCAGCACGTGCCGCGGGTCGGCCCAGGACGGCGACCCGTCCGGCATCGAGATGTCGCAGAACATCCGGGCCGAGTAGTGGTCGCCGTCCGGGGTCTCCCACGGCAGGACCTGGAACGTCGAGGGGTCGGGCTTGGCCACCATGTCCGACTCGTAGACACGGGCGAAGCCCTGGATCGCCGAGCCGTCGAACCCGATGCCGTCGGCGAACGCGCCCTCCAGCTCGGCTGGGGCCACCGCGACCGACTTCAGGAAGCCGAGCACGTCGGTGAACCACAGCCGCACGAAGCGGATGTCGCGTTCTTCGAGCGTGCGCAGGACGAACTCTTGCTGCCGATCCATGACTGGAGCCTAGGCACGCCTTGTTAACGCCATGTTGCGAGGGGTGCTGCGAGCTGATCACACTGGGTGTCAGGCGACGTCGACCCGCACATCGCGGTCGCGCAGGACCTGGAGGACCCGGGCGTTGTCGAACGCGGTCTCCACTGGTGGCGGGCCGCTGCGCACCGACCGCCGGAACTGGAGCGTCCGCAGGGACGCCATGTGTTCCAGTGGCGCGAAGTCGAACAGCGGCTCGACGCCGGTGCCGTTCCCGTTCGTGTCGAGGTTGACCTTCTCCAGCCGCGACCCGGCCAGCGGCTGGAGGATCCCGGTCAGCGACCGGGGGTCCAGCACGTGGTTGAGCGTGAGCGACCGCAGCGCGCCGAGGTGGGCCAGCGGGCTGAGGTCGGTGACCGCGAACCCGCCGTCGAGCGTGAGTTCCCGCAGTTGCGTGAGGTCCTTGAGCGGTGAGAGGTCGTTCACCGCGCACAACCGGATCGAGAGTGACTCCAGCGAAGGCAGGGCGGCGGCGATGCCCTCCAACGACGTCACGGTGAACTCGTCGGACTCGCCGTCCCACTGGGCCCAGATGTCGAAGATGACGTCGTTGTACCCGGCCTCCCAGTGCAACTCGCGGATCGAGGAACACTGCTCGGCGGAGATGGGGATCTCGAACAGGGCGTCGGCCACTTCGTCGCGGTACTCGTAGTCGAGGTCAT
>CBIMJO010000609.1:0-6265 GCA_966244135.1 uncultured Actinocrispum sp.
CGTTAGCAGGATTGCCCGCGAACGTGCGCGTCCTGCTCGGTGTGGATCTTCATCCACCACCCGGCGGGCAGGGTGAAGTCCTTCCAGATCCACACTCCCGGCGGCGTCCAGGTCGCGATCCGCCCGGACGCGTCGCACGCGACGTAGAAACCATCCCAGTCCTCATTGGACGGAGTCTGGCCGCCCGGCGGCAGGGGACGCCATTCGGTCCCCGGTTTCGGGCCGTTGGCGTCGAAATCCCGGATCGCCCACACCGTGGCGTTGCTCTCGTTCATGACCGAGCCGCAGATTTTGACCAAGCACCCACCCATGACGACAACGCCGCCATCCGGATCGTCGGAACCGGACGAGGCGTTGGCGACCCCCAGTGTCATCAGGAACATGGCCCCGACGGATGCGAGCACCGTGATGATGCGCCTCAATGAAAACTCCTCCCCTGTGAAGGGCCCGGCCGCACCCCGGCGGCGGACCGTCAGCGGGGCAAGCTTGTGACCGGGCCGGCGGACCGGGCAATGGCTGCGCCGTCCCAACCTTTCCGTGGGACGAGAACACCGGTGTGATCAGCGGTTTCATCCGGTGGTTGGGACGGTCAGCGGGACCGGGACTCCACGAGGACGGGCTCCCCGGTGACCGTGATCGCGTCCCTTGATCCGATGATCGTCGCACTGCCGTCCAACCGATGCAGCGCCTGCGCACGCGGATTCGCGTTCACCGTGGCGGTTCCCTTGTCCGTCCACTCGATCTGCGCGTCGTAGGTCCGCGTCGGCTCGACAACGGTGAAGTCGCATTCCCAGACATTGCCGGGCACACCGATCTCGGCGCCATGACCGCACGACCGGATCTGCGCATGGGCAAGCCAGCGTTGCAGTTGTTCGACCGCCAGTGCCGCTTGGGTGGGCGCGCCACCGACCGCTTGCAGCACAACGGGAATTCGCGTACCGCCCCAGTTGTAGAAATACATGCGTTCCAGGTTCGCCTTGCGCGCATACAAACCGACGAGAAAGAAACGCACCGCATAGTCGCGGGCTTTCGTCTCGTCCAGTGAACCCTGCAGCGTGATGTCATACGTCGTGCCAGTGCTCCACACCCGTGGCTGGATACCGGCTTCGTGCATGGTGCGGTCAATCGTGGTCACCAGATCGAGCATCGTCTCCGGCGGATCGGCCGCGGTTTTCTGGAACTCGATCCGGCCGTGATAGCGCTGGACCAGCTGGCGCACGAACGTGTCCCAGTCAGCGAGATCATCGGGCGGAGCCGGCGAGGACCCGTCCGGATAAGGGCCTATCGGCCCGTTCGGGCTCGCTCACCGCGGCGTCGCGCCAAGCGTGAACAGCAGTGGCAGGCCTGCGTTCTCCGCCGCGGTCAGCTGCCGGTCCAGCACCGACCAGTCGAATGCACTCCGCGCCGGCTGGATCTCCGACCACCTGGTTCCGCTGTCCCACAACCGAACCGCGCCGACCCGGAATGACGGCATGGCACCCGTGCCGCTGTTGATCGTCACACCGAACAGCGTGCTGGGCACCGGCGTCGGCGGCAGTTGCCAGTCGGGGCCGGAAATCCACTGACCCACCGTCGGCGCGGGCGTGGTGAGCTCCTGGTTCGGCGTGCTCGACGTGCTGACCGCCACGAGACCGGTGACCAGGCCGGCCGCCAGCAACGACTTCACGAACCTGCGCGGATGCACCACCCGTACCTCGGCGACCGGCCGGGCCGGTACCTGCGGCTCGGCCGGCTGTTCCGTGGTGGCGGCAAGCCACAACTGGTGCAGGCGCACCATTTCGTCCGGTGCCGCATCGCAGGCCTTGCCGATGCGTTCCAGCACCCCGAACTCGTGCGGAACGGACGCGCCCGTGCAGTAGCGGTGCACGGTGGACTTGCTCGCGTGGATCTTCCGGCCGATGCTCTCGTAGCTGCGGCCACTGCGAACCTTCAAGCCTGCCAGCAGTTTTCCGAGATTTCGGGCATACAGCGCACTATCACTCACGAATCCCCCTACCACCGGATCACCATCGATCCTGTTGGCCTGCCCACCCCCACCCCGTCCATCGGTATCCGGCCGGGATTCGTAAGCCGTTGCCGGGACGGCGTTTTCGGGACGTCCATTCCAGCAGGTCACACCGCGTGCCCTGCTGGGGTTCGTCACACCGGCCAGCGCGTCCGGGTCCACAGTGGACGGAACGATCAGCGTCCAGGGAACGTGCAACGACTCGTTCAACCCGTCCACCGACGGTGGCGAGGCCGCGTGGAACCTGGTCTGCGCGAACGGCGGGATCACCATCGGCGGCTGGGTGAAGGACACCGAGGCGGACGGCAGATGCGCCTACGTCAAGGCCTTCGCGGGCAACGGTGACAGCCGGGTCCCGCTCGCCAAAGCGTGTCCCAAGGGCACTGTGACCCACTACAGCTGGAGAGTGGAGAACACCAACGAGATCCGCGCGTACCTGTTCGTGGCCTGATCGCCTGGGCTTCAGCCCTGGACCGGCTCCGCAACGGGCCGGTCCAGGGCGCCCGCTGTTCCCATGATGGGATAAGAGGCATGGCCGAATCGCAGGCTCCGGCGCTGGAGATGTTGTGGGAGACGCATGATCCCCGGCACGCACTCGACCGGCGATTCGGCTTCGGCGATGGAGAGTCGGCCGGGCGCTGGGTCACCGCGATGCTGGCGGAGCATTGGGGTGTGCGCGTCCGCGAGTGCGAGCGGATCGTGATCAGCGACCACAACGCGCTGGCGTGGGTCGCGACGGCGGATGGCCGGATGCTCGCGAAGTGGTCGGTTGTGGGGGAGCGGTTCGCGCGGCTGGCGGAGATGGCGCGGCTCACGTACTGGCTGGACGGCAAGGGGCTGCCGGTCTCGGCGCCGGTCCCCGCACTGGACGGCCGGCTTCAGGTCGAGGTCGACGGGGCATCGGTGGGCCTGCAGCGCGAGATCAAGGGGGAGCTGCTCGACACCGCCGATCCCGGCCAGGTGCGCGCGGCCGGGGCGATCCTGGCCCGGTTGCAGGACGCGCTGGTGGCCTACCCGGACGCTGATCGGGTCGCCGCCCTGGCCGGTCCCTCCGTACCGCTGACGGCCCGGGTCACCAACTGGCTCGACGCCGGGGCACACGAGCCCAAGCAGGCCATCGACACCCTGCGCGAACTGGTCGCCGGCGCCCCGTCCGACCGGCTGCCGGCCCAGCTCGGCCACCAGGACTTCCGCTCCGCCAACATCCTGTGCGCGGGAGGCGAGGTCGTCGCGGTGATCGACTTCGAGGAGGCCAGGTTCGACCTCCGGGTCGTCGAGCTGGCCCGCTCAGCGGTCCTGCTCGGGACCCGTTTCCGCGACTGGGGACCGGTGCCGGCCGATGTACACGCGGACTTCCTGGCCGGCTACCAGTCCGTGCGCCCGCTGACTCCCGCCGAGGCGGGCTGGTGGGACATCCTCGTGCTCTGGCAGACCCTGGCGTTCGTGCCGCCCGGCGACGACCCGACCGGGTGGGCAGCGTCGGCACTGAGCCAGCTGCCCCGCTGACTCCAGGTGAAACAGCCGCCCCACCTTGAGCCCGCCACAACGGGTCTCAGCCGAGGCCGATCTGGGTGAAGAAGGTCTTGTTGTCCCAGAACAGGAATTCCTCGTCCATCGTGCCGCGCTGGTTCCAGATGCCGATGGTGGCCATGTTGATCGAGTACTTCTTGCCGGTGGGCTGGATGACCCCGCCGTTGCCGTCGGACATCGGCTTGGTGAAGGTGCCCTGCATGACGCCAGCCACCGCGGTCAGCTCATCGGTGGCCAGCCGCAGGTAGTGCGAGTGGATGCGGGTGTCCGGCGCCCAGGCGAACAGGGCCTGGAGGTCCGCGATGTGCTTGTCGATGCCGTCGGTGTAGTGCCCGTCGGGCCAGTGCACGCGGATGTTCCGCGCGTGACTCTCGCCCAGGCGGGCCCACTTCTGGTTGGTGAACACATCGAAGTCGAGGGTGTCGAACGTCTCCAGCTCGTGGCGCTCGGCTCGGTTCAGGCCGCGCGGGAACGGCGGGTTGGGCACCGGGGTGCTGGCGGGGTCGGGGTGCAGGCCACGGCCGCCGTACCAGTCCGCAGCGGCCGCCTCGGCGTTTCCGCTGGTCACGGCGGACAGGGCGAGCGCTCCGAAGGCGGCTGCGGCGCCGTTGGTCAACAGCGAACGACGATCCATCGGGGAGATCCTCTCTGAGCGAGATCGGTTCCCAGAGGATTGCAGTAACTTTTCGAAAGCGCAAGCGTGCGGATAGCGGTGTGAGTTGGGTATCGTAGTGACGTGGAGACCGACGACTCGAGCATCGAGTACGACGTGTTCGCCAGCAGTTGCCCGTCCAGGCCCACGCTGGAGCACGTCACCGGGCGATGGGGCATGCTCGCGCTGGGCGCGCTGGCCGACGGGCCGCTGCGGTTCAACGCGCTCGCCCGCCGCGTCGAGGGCGTCAGCCAGAAGATGCTCGCCCAGGCGCTGCAAGCGCTCGAACGCGACGGCTTGGTCCACCGCGACGTGCAGACCACCAACAAGCTGCACGTCGAGTACAGCCTCACCCCGGTCGGCCGCGAGCTGGCCGGCAAGGCCCTCGAACTGATCGACCTGCTCCAGGCCCGGATGCCCGACATCCTCGCCGCGCAGGAACGCGCCGACGCCAAGACCCCATGAGCTTCGGGATCCACCTTCACGCCTTCCCGGCGACGGACGTTCGGCGCGGCAGGCGGTTCAGGTGAGGGTTCGTACGACGTAGGCAGCCGCTTCGGCGATGAGGGCTTCGTCGTACTTCGCGTCCACAGTGGACCGGCTCGACATGATCGCGACGGTCAGCGGAGCGGCGTTCGGCGGCCACACCATCGCGATGTCGTTGGCAGTGCCGTAGTCCCCGGTGCCCGTCTTGTCCGCCACCCGCCATCCCTGCGGGACACCCGCTCGGATCCGTTTGGCACCGGTGGTCGTGCGCTCCATGAGGCCGCGCAGGAAGTCCCGCTTGTCCCCAGGCAAGGCGTCGCCGAGCACGATTCGCTGGTAGACCGTGCCGATCGCCCGCGGCGTGGTCGTATCCCGCAGATCGCCAGGAATCGCTGTGGTGAGGTCGGGCTCCACTCGGTCCATCCGCGTCACCTCGTCGCCGAGGCTGCGCAGGTAGGCCGTCAACGCACCCGGACCGCCGATGTCGCGCAGCAGGAGGTTGCCCGCGGTGCCGTCGCTGTAGCGGACCGCGGCATCGCACAGGTCGCGCAGCGTCATGCCGGTGGCCACGTGATCCTTGGTGATGGTCGAACTCTTCATCAGGTCGGCCTGGGTGTACCTGATGACCGCGTCCAGGTGCGTCATCGGGTTGCGGGACAGGACGGCCGCGGTCGCGAGGCCCTTGAACGTCGAGCAGAACGCGAACCGCTCGTCCGCCCGGTGGGTGATCGTCGGACCAGGGCCAACGGCGTAGACCCCCAGGCGCGCATCGAACTTCTGCTCCAAGCCGAGCAGGTGCTCGTCTCGTTCAGGCGGCCGGGTGGACGACGGCGGTGTGCTGGTCACCGGCTCCGCGGGTCGGTCGACGGTGGCGCACCCTGCCAACGGCAGCAGGGTGAACGCGGTGAGCAGGCTGCGGCGAGAAGTAGTCATAGGTCCCCTACTTGATCGACTACGAGCCTGGCAGGAGGCGGTGGATGCCGTCCAAGACACGAACGGGCAGATCGATGCCGATCCGGCATATAAGGTGATCAGGTGGATGTGATCGCGGCCTGCAAGGCGTTCGTCGCCGTGAGCGGGCACGGCAGCTTCACCGGTGGCGCTGCGGCCGCCCATATCCCGCAGTCCGTGGCGAGCCGGCGCATCGCGGCCCTGGAGAAGCACTTCGGCGGTCAGCTGCTCACCCGGTCCTCGCGCACCGTCCGGCTGACGGAGTTCGGCCGCGAGATGCTGCCCTCGGCCCGTCGGCTGGTCGAACTGGCCGAGGAGATGGACCACGACGCCGAACAGGCTAGGCTGCGCCCGTTCCGGCTGGCTGTGCCGGAGATCTGCGGTCCGCGCCCGTTGGCGCGGCTCGTCGCCGAAGCCCGAGCACATGACGTGAACCTCGACCCACGCCCGGCTGGACCCGACCGGCGTGCCGAACTCGCCCGCACCCTGGAGGTCCGCGCGGCGATCGTCGCTGTCGCGCCCGACGACAGCGTGTGGCGTGTGCCGGTGGGCCTGGCCGGACGCGAGGACCCCGGAGCCGCGATCTACGTGGAGACGCTGCGCGCGGGCCGTGCCGACCGCACGGCCCGCCGACGCCGGGT
>CBIMJO010000610.1:0-6265 GCA_966244135.1 uncultured Actinocrispum sp.
ACCCAGGTCGTGCGCGGGCGAGCACCGACCATCCCTGCTACCCGAGCCCACACACCCCTGGTCTCCGGGTGCGGCGAGCCCAGCTCCGGCCGGAACGGCCAGAACGCCCCGCGCCCCAGCAAGGCCAGCGCGCCAGGCAGGAACGTGGTCGAAGCGAGCAGCGAGGTGCCGATGCCGATCGCGGCGACCGGGCCGAGCCCCTTGTTGGAGTTGAGATCACTGAACAACAGGCACAGCACGCCCAGGATGACCGTCCCGGCCGAGGCGGCGATCGGTTCGAGCGTGGCACGCCAGGCGATCCGGATCGCGTCATACCGACTGGGGGTATCCCGCAGCTGTTCCCGGAACCGCGAGACGGTCAGCAGCGCGTAGTCCGTCGCCGCGCCGAACACCAGGATCGACAGGATGCCCTGGCTCTGCCCGTTCAATGCCAGAACATCGTTACGAGCCAACGTGTACACGATCAAGCTGGCCAGGCCCAGCGCGAACCCCGCGGACAGCAACACCAGCAGCGGCAGCACCGGACTCCGGTAGACCACCACCAGGATCAACGCGACCACAGCCCCCGCGACGATCAGCAGCACGCCGTCGATGCCGCCGAACGACGCCACGAGGTCCGAGATCAGCCCGGCGGGGCCGGTGATGTGCACGCCGAGGTCGGCTGGACCGGTGCCGAACGAGGCGCGGACCGCCTTGACGGCATCCACCGGTTTGCCGCCCGCCGCGATCGGCACGATCAGCTGCGCGGCGGCGTTGTCTTTGGTGTTGTTGGGGGGCGGGCGGAACTTGCCGATCGGGCCGACCACCCCGGGCACCTGGGCGACGCGCGTGGCCAGGCCGTCCAGATAGGTCCAATCATCCGCCGTCAACCCGCCGGGGTTCTCCGCGATGATGATCCCGGGCAGCAGTTCCTGTGGCACGAACGTCTTCTGCTCGTTGGCCACCGCCGTCGCCTCGGCCGACTTCGGCAGGAAAGCGGCGTTGTCGTTCTTGGCGACCTCGGACAGCTTGCCGGTGAACGGCCCGCCGAACCCGCCAAGCCCCAGCCACACCACCACCAGCAAGGTGGGCAGCACCCAGCGGAGTCTGGACGTCTTGGTCATACCGGTCCCCTTCGCTCGGCCGCGGGGACCGTATCAAGTTGTCAGCTCAACAGCCGCCGAAGGATCCAGATGCCGACCACCGTGCCCACCGCGAACGGCACCGGGTTGCGCCGGACCGTGACGATCAGCCGCTCGGCGGGCCGGGCCACCGGCCCTGGGAGCTTCACGGCGGCCGCGTGCTGGGCCTTGTCCAGTGCCTCGACGGACTTGGTGGCGGCGACCGAGGCGGTGTGCATGGCCTTGTCGCGCACCTCACCGGCCTTCTCGCGAGCACGTGCGGGCACATTCGCTTTGTACGCCAACGCTTCCGCGGTGTCGCTGAGGCGGCGGCGGGCGTCCTCGATGTCCTGGCGGATCTCCGCCTCGGTGTGGTGCTCGGTCATCGGCGCACCCCTTCCTGTCCGGAAGGGGAGTACCCACCCGGGGCGGGACTAATCCGGCCGTCCACTATGGACAGGATGGACCGTCCGCCCGGCCACCGCACGCAGCTTCTCCGGGTTGGCCACGTTGTGGATCTCCACGACCCGGCCGTCCGCATCGACCTCGAGGCTCAGCGTGGAGATCACCCGCCCGGCGCCGGTGAACATCACGCCCAGGCCGCCGTTCAGCTCGACGAGTTCCACGCTCATCTCCGACGGCAGCACACCTTCGTAGGCGCGGGTGCCGACGGCCGCGAACCACACGGCCACCTTGCCGGCGCCGGTGATCGGCCGCATCGCCTGGCGCACCTTGCCGCCGCCGTCCGTCCACAGTGTCACGTCCGGCGCGAGCAACTCCATCAGCCCGTTGATGTCCCCGCCGGTCGCAGCGGTCAGGAACCGCTCGGTGACGGTCCGCTGCTTGGCGCGGTCGGCGTGGAACCGGGGCCGCCGGGCCTGGACGTGGCTGCGGGCGCGGTGCGCGGCCTGGCGCACCGCGTCCTCGGACCGTTCGACGGCGCCGGCGATCTCGCCGTAGCTGAACCCGAACGCCTCCTTGAGCACGAACACCGCCCGTTCCAGCGGGCTCAGCGTCTCCAGCACCACCAGCAGGGCCATCGACACCGAGTCCGCCGCGGCCACGTCCTCCGCGGTGTCGGTGCTGGTCAGGATGGGTTCCGGCAGCCACGGGCCGACGTAGGTCTCGCGGCGGCTGCTGACCGACCGCAGCCGGTCCATGGCCACGTTCGACACGATCCGCACCAGGTAGGCCTTGGGGTCGGCGACCTGCGAACGGTCCGCGGCCGACCAGCGCACCCAGCTGTCCTGCACCGCGTCCTCGGCGTCCGCCGCGGTCCCCAGGATCCGGTAGGCCACCGAGAACAGCAGGTTGCGGTACTCGTCGAAGATCATCGCGTGTACCGGCCGCCCCGCCGCCAGGCGAACAGGCCCACGGCGGGCGTCTTCTTGAGCCGCTGGAACGACGGCCACGGCGCGGAGCTCACCGTCTCCTTGTACCAGACCGCGCGCCGCCCGGTCAGGCTCAGCCGCTTGGGTGTCTCGTCCGGACGGACGAACTGGATCACCGCGTCGGCGCGGCCCAGGCTGACCGGGATGTGGATGTAGCCGAACCGGAACCGCTTGGGCTGCTTGCCGTTCAGCTCCCGCACGATCGACGTCGCCGCGTGCACACCGGTCGGCATGCCGCTCTGGCAGGTGCCGTGCATGAGGCCGTAGCCCTGCTGGACAGCCGCCGAGTCACCGACCGCGTACACGTTCGGGTCGGACATCGACCTGAGCTGGGGATCGGTGATGATCCGGCCGTGACCGTCGACCTCGAGCCCGGCTTTGGCCGCGAGCGGGGAGACGCGCACGCCGCTGGTCCACAGCACGAGGTCGGCCTCCACGGTCTCGCCGGTCAGCTCGACCGCGTCCGGGCGGATCTTGACGATCTCGACGCCACTGCGCACCTGCACGCCCAGAGTGGCAAGGGACGTCTGGAGGTACGCCTTGGCCTTCGGGCCCATCTGCGCGCCCGGCTCCTGGCGGCCCAGCAGCACGACCTGCAGGTCCGGGTGGCGTTCGGCGATCTCCGCCGCGACCTCGACGCCGGTCAGGCCGCTGCCGCAGACCGCCACGGTCTTGGCGTTAGCAAGCCGTCCGGCCAGCAGTTCGGCGTCTTGGGCGGTGTTCAGGGTGTACGCGTGGTCGTCCGCTCCGGGGACCGTCGCCGTGTCCGCGACGCTGCCCAGCGCGTAGACGAGCTTGTCGTAACCGATTGCGTGTTCGTCGTCGACGCGGACGGTGTGTGCGTCGATGCCGGTGACCCAGCCCTGGACGAACTCGATGCCAGTGCCGTCGAGCAGGTCGGGGATCCGCAGGTCGGCGAGCTCTTCGCCGGCCGCGGTCTGGTGCAGCCGGAGCCGTTCGGTGAACCGCGCGGTCGCGTTCACGAGGGTGATGGTGACGTCGTCGCGCCGCTTGGTGCGCGCCGCGAGGGTGATGGCGGCTGTCATGCCCGCGTAGCCGCCGCCGAGAACCACGATCCTGGTCATCTGCCTTGTCCCTTCTCGTTGTGTCGACCTCGGGACGGGCAGCGCGTGACCAGACGTGACATTGAGTGACCCAGGTCACATCGACATCGCTCGTTCACCCCGCATTCATGTTCCGGCCATCCAATGGGGCAAACCGATCCTCGGACACCGCCGCCCCCACGGAGGTCTCGGACATGACCAGCACGCACTCGATGGACGACATCAGCCATGTCGAGAACCACTTAGCAGAGATCGAGGACCGCCTCATCACCCACTACGCCCCCGCCATCCCCGCGCAGCGCGTCCGCGACTGCATGCACAGCGAGGCCGCCCGGTTCGCCTCCGCTCCGGTGCAGGTCTTCGTCCCGGTGCTCGTCGAACGCGCCGTCCGCGCCCGCCTCGGCTGAGCGCTAGGCAGACCAGCTGTCCGGCTGGCGGCCGTCGATGTCGGTGAAGCCATAGTCGCGGGCGAGTTTGCCCGCGGTGACGGACTTCTGGTTCCAGCGGGCACGGTCCGGGTCGGCGGCGAGGGCGGCGACGGCGCGGCCGACGAACCGGGGCGACTCGGACTCGGCGAAGCCGGGCGGGGCGCCGGACTTCAGGGCATCGCGCCAGGTGTCCTCGGTGACCTTGTAGGCATCGAGCATCATCTCGGACCGCAGCCAGCCGGGGGTGACGGCGACGGCGGTGCACCCGAGCGGGGCCAGCTCGTGACCGAGGGAGAAGGCGAGGCGGTTCACCGAGGCCTTGGCCAGGTCGTAGAACGCCGAGATGCGGTACTCGGCCCGGTTGTGCTTGGCGGTGCCGTCGGTGATCTCCACGTGCAGGCCGCCGGGCTGGTCGATCATCAACGGCAGCAGGTGGTGCGCGGTGATCAGGTGGGTGTCCACGCCCAGGCGCAGGATCCGCAGGCCGCGGTCGAGGTCGTGGTCCCAGATGGGGGTGTTCCATTCGGCGGGACCGCCCTTGAGCCGTTCGGCGCCCCAGATGTCGTTCACCAGGATGTCGATGTGCCCGTGGTCGGCCTTGATCCGGGCGGCGAGCTGCTCCACCTCGACCGGGTCGAGGTGGTCCACCTGGTCGGCGATTCCCTTGCCGCCCAACCGGGTCACCAGCTCGGCGGTCTCCTCGATGGTCTCCGGCCGGTCGTAGTCCGACGCGCCCGACCCATTGGCGCTGCTGCGCCCAGTGCAGATCACCGTCGCACCGGCCTCACCCAGCGCGGCGGCGATCCCTCGTCCGGCCCCACGAGTCGCGCCCGCGACAACGGCGACCCGTCCAGCCAGGGCAGTACTGTCCGGTGACCACGTCACGAATCGATCGTCGCATTTCCCGGCCCCTCCGGCAAATCGCGCGAGCGGATCACCGGGCTGGGGCCTTCAGCGCGGGGGTGCGATAGGCGGCCACGCAGCCGGTTCCGGCCACACCGAGGCCGGCCAGCTCACCGAGCAGAATCCGGCCCAGATCGGGGCGTGCGTTCACCACGTCACACACAGCGGGATCGAGCTCGATCCGGAAGTCCACGCCGAGCAGGCGAACCCGCAGATCGCGAACCTCGATCCCGGCCTCCGCCAGGCGCAGCCGGACCGCGGTCTCGGCCCGCTCGACCAGGCTCAGCCGGCCGATCGAGACGGGCACACCCACGGCGATACGTGAAGCGAGACAAGGCATCGCGGGCTTGTCGGCGACCGGCAGCCCCCAGTGCGCGGCCAGCTCCCGGACCTGCTGCTTGCCCAGCCCGGCGTCGGCCAGCGGCTCGACCACGGTCAGCTCGCGGGCGGCGCGCAGGCCGGGGCGGTGCGCGGCGCGGTGATCATCGGCGTGCGTTCCCGTTGCCACATAGGCGATCCCGCGCTGCGCGGCCAGCTCGCCGACCGCGGTGAGCACGGTGTACTTGCAGAAATAGCAACGGTTACCGGCGTTCGCGCGATAGCCGGGCACATCGATCTCCGCGGTCCGCGCCTCGGCCAGCTCGGCGCCGAGCCGCGCCGCAAGCTCCCGTGCGGCAACGAGTTCGGCGCGGGCGAGGCTCGGCGAGTCGGCGACCACCGCGAGCACACGACCGGCGGGAAGGGCCCGCAGCGCGGCCGCGAGCACCAGGGCCGAGTCCACACCGCCGGAGAACCCAACGGCGACGGAGCCCAGCGAGCGCAGCCGGGTGAGCAAGCGCTCAGCAACCCCGGCGTCCACTACGGCATCCCTGTGATCGAGGGAAGCCGTTGGCAGCAAAGGGCGAACACCGGATTCTCCGATCGCGCGGCGGCTTGCAGCTGGCAAGTCCACCACGTAGCTTCGGTCGAGTCAACACAACGATGGCCACTCGAGGTATCACCATGGGGTCGACGGACGGTGTGCACACAGCGGATCTGGGCTTCGCGCGGCTGGACCTCGACCGGGTCGCCCGCACGGGTGATCCCGAAGTCGTCTACGGGGCAACGAAAACCCCGGACCAGATCGTGACTTCACTGCAACGTCTGCACGAGGTACATCCCGGCCGGGCCGTCCTGGCCACTCGTCTGGACGAACGCGCCCGCGCGGAATGCCGGTCGCGGATCGCCGGAGCCGACGTCGACGAAACCGGGCGGACCGCGATCCTCGGTCCGTTGCCGGTGCCGCGCGGCCGCGTCGCCGTTGTGTGTGCGGGTACTTCGGATCTGCCGGTCGCGCACGAATGCGCCACAACGATCAAGGTGTTCGGGTCGGCGCCGGA
>CBIMJO010000611.1:0-6254 GCA_966244135.1 uncultured Actinocrispum sp.
TAGCTTACTTAAGGGGAGGGTCTCGCTGTGTTCACGCGAGGCCCTCTTCTCGTATATCCACGCCTTTTTCCCCAAGGCCGTTGTGCCGCCCGGCCTGCCTTCTTTTCCCTGCGGCTGACCAGTGTCTGTCGTCCGCGGTTAGCGGGACCCAAGGCGGGCGGATCTCCTCGACCTCGCCGAGACCGAGCTACTTTGCCGTCCCGCATCCTTAGCCTGGTCCAGCCCGGCGTCGGCTCACGCCGCGATGTCTGCACGCGATGTCTTCAACTACGGCGAGCCGGCTGATCGTCAGCCGTCGGCAGCTGCCGCTGCCTGGCCTCGGTGCTGGCGACGCCCACACGCGCTTCTGGTCGCCGCAGCTCGGCTCCGTCGCCGCGCTACCCCTTGGCTGCCCCTCCTCTGGGGACCGCACCCGTCTCTTGGGCGCTTGTCGGTTGGCTGGTGGGCACCTCGCTGTCTTTGCCTGAGCCCAGCTTCCTGTGGGGCCGATCCGCGATCTCTCCGCAGCGCCTGATCGCCTGCCGTTCTGTCTGGTCGGTATCGCGCTGTCTATGCCCTAGCCCCGGCTCTGTTCGGCGAGCCTGGGGCCCCGTCGGCTCTGTGTTTCCCCGGCTTCCGGGGTCGAGCCGGGATCTGCCCGTCTCCCGATCGGCTGGGCTGGAGCCTCAATGCCTCGGCGACCTGCGCTTCTTCCTGGGTGAGTCGTTGATCTTGCCCACGTGCCGATCGGCTGGTCGGCCTATGCGACCTCTTCCGGGGGCAAATCCGGGGTCTAGCCGCATCTGCTGATCGCCTGCCGGTTCGCTGGGCCAAGACCCCGCTGCGGTGGGCCGAGCCCGACCTCCTGCGAGGTGGCCCGGCGTCTCGCCCATCTGCCGGGCGCCTGCCGTTGACTGGGTCGACGCGGTGCTGCGTTTGCCGAGCCGCGGTCGCCTGATGCGTTGGGCTGCAGCCTGGCTGGCCTTGCGTGTCCAGCTTCTGGTGTACCTCGGCTTCGCAGCCGACGGATTGCGGTCTGATCGTCCGCGCTGCTTGTGCCCTATTTGTATGTCCTATTCGCACAGCGTGGCGTGGCTGCCCTGGCCTCGTTGGCGTGCAACGAGGCCAGGGGCTGTCCACTGTGTCCGTCCACTGTCGACTCGCGGCTAGTTGTTCACCAGGCGCATGTACTTTGTCCAGTCCCAGTTGGGGCCCGGGTCCGTGTGGGTGGAGGCGGGGACTTCGATGTGGCCGATGATGTGGGCGCGGTCTTTGGGGATGTGGTAGCGATTGCAGATCGTTTTGGTGAGGGCCGCGGAGGCGGCGTACATCTGGTCGGTGAACCACTGGGGCTGGTCGATCCAGCCTTCGTGCTCGATTCCGATACTGCGGGTGTTGTAGTCCCAGTTGCCGGCGTGCCAGCCGATGTTCTTCTCGCGCACCAGCTGGGCGATGTGGCCATCGCCCGAGCGCACCAGGTAGTGGGACGACACTTTCCGGTTCGGGTCCTGGAAGATCGCGATCGCGTCCCCGTAGAACTCCTGGGTCACGTGGATCACCACGATATTCACCGGATAACTCGTGGGCCGGTTCGACACCGTGAAGTTGGATGTGCTCGCGGGCACCCACTCGGCGCCCGGATAGTCCACCGCGGCCGCGGCGACCGTCGCTGATGCAGGGACGGCAAGCGGAACACCGGCGACCAAAGCGCCGGCCCCCGCCACCATCAGATTCCGACGGGACAACCTCATACCCCGCACCTAAGCCCCCGCCCACCCCGCCGTCAATAACCCCCAACAAACTTCACCCTACGGTTGGTCATTCACAACCGAAGTCAGGGAGTGGTGGGGGAGTCGAAGCAGAGGGTCTGCAGGAAGCGCACCGCCGTGGCCGCCACGCAGTCGGGGCACTCCGCGTGCGGGTAGTGGCCCGCTCCGCGCACGATCAGCACTTCGGCCGGGCCGCCTATCCGTTCGGCCGCGTACCGCGCTTCGTCCTCCGGGTTCGAGAAGTCCGGGTCCGCGTCGCCCATCACCACCAGCGTCGGGCAGACGACGTCTGGCAGGGCCTGATCGGCGGTGTGGTGGCCGCTGCGCAGCATTGCCCGCACCGCGTCGAAACGGCCCGGCTCGGCCAGATTGGCGGCCAGCAAACGGCGCCTCTGCCCGAGGTCCGCAGGTTTCTGCGGGCCGAACAGCCGCGCCCAGTATCCGTTCCACACCCGGCGGCCGATCCACCGGCGGGTGATCAGCCACCGGCCGAACGCGCTCAGCAGGCTGGCCGGCTGGTCCCGGACGAACGGCCCAGTCAGCACCAGGCCGGCAACGAGGCTGGGTTCGTTGGCGGCCGCGATAACAGCCGCGCCGGCGCTGTAGCTGTTACCGAGCAGCACTGCTGGGCCCGCGTCCAGGGTCTCGGCCAGGCCGAGCAGGTCGGACGCCACGTCCGTCTCGGTGTAGGACGGCCAGTGTGCCGTGGACTCGCCGTGGCCCCTCAGATCGGTGATGGCGACGGTGAAACCGGCGGCGACGAGCGGCTCGACGAGGTCATCGAAGGTGCTGCGCAGGTCGCCGAGACCGGGGGAGCAGATGACGAGCGGCCCCTGGCCTCGTACCTCATAGGCCAGCCGGCCGCCCGGTCTTTCCAGGAACTGTGTGGCACCCACCCGGCCGCCTCCCCTCGGGACTTTTGCTCCCATAAACCAAAGGCATAGCGGTGGCCGATGTCAATAACCGAAATCACGGCACGCGACATCCTGGCCACCGCTTGCTACCGATGGCGACGAGGGTGGTGACGGAACGTTTTCAACTGATCGCCCGACCGGTACGGCCGCCCCGTGCCGTACCGGACATGGCAAAACCATCGTCAGCCTCCGTGGGCGTCCTTGAACTCGACCACCAGCGCGTGCGGCAGCCGCCCGCGCTCGGCCACGGTCTTGCCCTGCGCCCGGGCCCACTCGCGGATCGCCTGGTTCTGCGCCTGCTCCTCGCTGGACTTCTTCGAGGTGTCCCCGCCGGGGGCGATCCGCGTCTTGCGGCCCCCGATTCGCCGGGCGTGCGCGACATAATCGGCGAGCGAGTCGCGCAGCCGGGCGGCGTTCTGCGCCGAGAGGTCGATCTGGAACTCCACGCCGTCCAGCGTGAAGGCGACGGTCTCGTCCGCGATTCCGCCATCCAGGTCGTCGACCAACTCGACGACGGTCTTCTGTGCCACGGTTCCTCCGTGTGGTGAGATTCGGTCTTGTGCCCCAGCCCTGGAGTAATGATAGCCACGAAGTACCCGGGGAAATAAACCGCATCCGAAATATTACCTGTCCGATTTCCGGGCCACCGGCGTGACCTGCGGCGTCGGTTTTCCTACGGCGGTGGCAGCGCCGGGCCCGGCCCGCGGGATTGCCCGCGCCATCTAGCACACCATCTAGCACATTGGGTTACCGGATGGATCGACTGTTCGGGCGCAACCGTGACGCCCGCGGCATCTAATAGCCAGGCCGAATGCGCCAAGTCGTCGCGCTGAGCTACGTCGGGTTCGCTTGATGGTAGGTATGCACCCTGGCCATCAGTTCGTGAAGTACCGACCGTTCCGCCGCGCTGAGCGGCGCCAGCAACGCCTCGTTCAATTCGCGCAGCTGGGCCAGCCGGACCTCGAGTGCTTTGCGCCCGGGTGGCCTGATCGTCACCACATACCGGCGCCGGTCGGTTTCGTCACGGACCCGGTTGATCATGCCGCGTTCCTGCAAGTCGTCCAGAACCGAGACGAGATCACTGGGATCGATCCGGAGTCTGGAGCTGATCTCTTTCTGAGACGCCGGCCCGAACTCGGTCAGCCCGGCGAGCACGGTCATGTGCGGTGCGCGCAATGTCGGTCCGTGCAACCCGATCCCGATCCGGCGGGCGTCCCGGACCACCTGCAACAACAGAAAACTCGGCAAGTCGAGCAGTTCGGCGGGAAGCGACTCGGCGGGCGGTGTCATGAGGCGGGCAGCTTCAGTGCCCGGTCGGCCGATGTCACCAAGAGCGGGTCCTGGGCCGCCGAGGGCTTGTCCATCCAGACCGCCTGCACAATCCGGACCCGCAAATCGGCTTGACTGGTTTTGTAGGCCGCCGAGTCGAAGATTGGCTTGCGGCCATCCGGCCAAGGTGTGCCATCCGCTGACAGATCGTTGACACTGCCCACACCCGTGGTATCCGCCAGCTTCCGGAATTCCCCCGCGGTAACGGCGTCCGGGAAGGTGAGATCCGCTACCAGTACGGCGACCGGGCCTTTGCCCGCCGTCGTTTCGTATCGGGTCCGGACCAATTGGACACACCTGTGCGCCTGTAGCCACGCCTGCATGTCGCCGAAGGTCCGGTCGGCACACTCCGTGTCCTTCGCCGATCCCTTCGACATGTACTGGATGCCGTCCACGGCCGCCGAACTCTGCTGCACGACCGGAACCGGCGCCGCACCCGGATCGGAACCGGACGAACCGCCGGAGGCGAGCACCGCCGCCACGATCCCGGTCAGCAGCAGCGCGCCGACGAGGGCGGCGGCACCGATCGGCAGCCAGCCGTACTTCTTCGGCGTGGTCCGCGGCGCTGGCACCGGCTCGCGGGCGGCGGGCACCCGGGGGATGAACATCGTGCTGGCCGCCGCCAGCCCGGTGGTGGAGACGGTGTCGAAGCCCTCGGCCAGCAGTTCCTCGATGCGCAACGCCGGCAGGTCCGGCGCCAGCGCGGCGATCACGTCGTTCGCGCGGTTGGCCGGGCACCGGCGCTCGTACACGGCGAGCTCACGGGTCGCGGTCAGCAGAGTGGACGGCTCGGGATGCAGGATGCGAATGCCGCGGGCGAGGTCGTTGCTCGGCTGGCTGACCCGGGCGACGTACGGCCCTACCGCGATCACCGTGCCGATCGGCATCGGCTCCACCCGCTTGGCCTGCAGCAACCGCGCCACCGCGCCGGCGGCCGTCAGGGCCTCGGTGGCCGGGTTGACCGCGCCGTCCTCCCGCACCAGCGGCCAGCCGTCGATCTTCCACTGCCCGCCGACCGGGGCGTCCATCCGCATCGCCGGGTCCGGCAGGTCCACGCCGACGACCACGACCAGCCCGCGCGGGAGCACCAGGATCGCGTCCACGGCCTCCGGGCAGTCCGGCGGCGTACAGCCGAGCAGGGCGATCCCGCCGGCCACCTGTTCGCCGCGGCCCCACGAGGCGAGCGCAGCGCGAATGTCGGCACCGACCGCGGACGTCTCGTCCCCGAGCCGCACCATGCGCACGGCCGCACCTCCCCTCGCCAGGACGGCATCACGGTACTGCCGCCCCGGGCGGTACACGGCGACCGGGACGGCCGTAGTGGCCGCGAGCACACCGTGGTAGTTCCGCCGGTAGTCCGCCCGTCGGCAAAAATGCCCGCACGGCAAGACACGCCAAGCGCGACACGCCGTGAATTCGAGCCCCGATCGAGTGACTGGTGTGTCTTCTGATCGTTCTTGTGGCGAAATTGCACGGTGAGGAGGCACAATAGGCGCCGGGTACGACTTGTACACACGGTGGACCACACGCTTTCGCGAGGTCGTAGGGGAAGACGTCTCCTCGTCGAGTAGCGGAGGTCAGCAGTGAGCACAAGTGGCAGCACCCGTGGCGTGGTGTACGTCCACTCGTCGCCGTCTGCGGTTTGTCCGCACGTCGAGTGGGCGATTTCGGGCACCCTCGGTGTCCGGGCCGAGCTGAAGTGGACCGCCCAGCCGGCGGCCACTGGTCAGCTGCGGTCCGAATGCTCGTGGACCGGCGAGGCCGGCACGGGCGGCAAGCTCGCGGCCGCGTTGCGCGCCTGGCCGATGCTCCGGTTCGAGGTCACCGAGGAGCCCAGCTCCGGCGTCGACGGTGAGCGGTTCTGCTTCGCACCCGGCCTGGGCCTGTGGCGTGCCCGCACGTCGGCCAACGGCGACATCATGGTCTCCGAGGACCAGCTGCGCGCGGTCGCGGCAGCCAGCCGCGGCGGCGAGTCGTTCGTGCACAAGGTGGACGAGCTGCTGGGCTCCTCCTGGGACGAGGCGCTGGAGCCGTTCCGCCGGGCCGGTGACGGCGCTCCGGTGACCTGGCTGCACAGGGTCGGCTGAACGGGGCCGACTCAACAGGGCCGACTGAACAGAGTCGACTGATCCATGGCACTCTCGAATGGTGCAGCCGATGTCCGCTTCGCGATCGCCCAGGTTATGGGTGGTCCTGCTCGGTGTCGCCGTGCTCACGGCGGCGGGTGCCTTCGCGGCCAGGGAGATCTACCGGTCGCGCGCTG
>CBIMJO010000612.1:0-6253 GCA_966244135.1 uncultured Actinocrispum sp.
TCCAGGCCGGCCGCGCCGTCCAGGGTGAGGCTGCTGGTCATGTCGCTCAGGTCGCCGCTGCGCACCAGGTCGGTGACCAGCGGGATGACGTCGTGCACGTCGCCCGGGGTGATGTCGTGCAGGCCGGCGGCCTTGAGGCAGCCGGTCGGGTCGAGGTCGAACGCCTGCTGGGCCGACGGGTCCCGCAGCAGGTTGAGCACGAAGTCGTGCAGGTTGAGCTCCCCGCTGGGGGCGGCGGGGGCCGCGGGCTGGGGGTCGTCGTGAACCAAGGGGATCTACTCCTCGAAGGGACGTCTACAGGGACGACCGGAGCGCGGTCCGGCAGTGCCGAAAAGCTATGTCCGGAGACCACCCCCGGACATCGGTGATCACTCCTAGTCATCTGGCGCCCCCATCGGGTTTACTTACTGCTCCCCCATTAGGGGGATTAGGGCATCCCCCTATTTGTCGCGTCCCTGTTCCCCACGACGGTTGTGGGTTTGGTACGAAGATGTGACCCAAGCGGGTGTAACCCGAACGAGCGAGGAGACCTCCCTGCATGCCGTACGTCCTTGGCATCGACGTAGGCACCAGTCGAACCGCGGCGGCCGTGTCCCGGCAGGCGGGCTCCACCTGGGGCGACGCCGAGATCGCCCAGCTCGGTGAGCGCGCCGCGAGCATCCCGACGGTGGTGTACTTCGCCGCGGACGGGACCGTCCTGGTCGGCGACGCGGCCCACCGGCACGCCACCTCGGACCCCGCCAACGCCGCTAGGGGATTCGCGCGGCGCATAGGTGACGAAGTTCCCCTGATGGTGGCGGGCGAGTCCTGCACCGCCGAGACGCTGACCGCCGTCCTGGTCCGATGGGTGGCCGACGAGGTCACGAAGGCCGAGGACATGGCCCCGGAGCACATCGTGCTCACGCATCCCGCCGACTGGGGCTCCTACCGGCGGCGCATGCTGCACCGCGCACTGCGCCAGGCGAACCTCGACAAGATCACCTTGCTGCCCGAGCCGATCGCGGTCGGCGAGAGTCACGCCGCTTCACACGATGTGGTGAACGGACAGGCCATCGCGGTGTACGACCTGGGCGCCGGAGCCCTCTCGTGCGCGGTGGTCCGGCGATCACCCTTGGGCACCTTCGAGCTGCTCACGTCATCCGAAAGTGTGGAACCCAACGGCGGCGACAGCTTCGACGACGTGATCTTCGACCACGTCCGCGCCGGGGTGGACATCGACATGGCCGACCCGGACGCCTGGGCGACCCTGGCCCGGCTGCGCGAGCTGTGCACCGCGGCCAAGGAGTTCCTGACCACCGGCACGCAGACCGCGGTGCGCGAGATCGAGGTGACCCGCGCGGAGTTCGAGGACAGGATCCGCACCGCGGTCGAGGCCGGCATCGAGGAGCTGCTGCGCACCATCCAGTCCGCGCCGGTCGGCGCCGAGGACCTGGCCTCGGTCGTGCTCACCGGCGGGTCCTCGCGGATCCCCCTGGTCACCGACCTGATCGTGGGCCAGCTGCGCAACCAGGTGGTGCTGTTCCCCGAGCCCGACCAGGCCTGCGCGCTCGGCGCCGCGATCGCCGCCCAGCGCCTGGTCCCGGCGTCCAGGCCGGTGGTCATCCCGGACGACCCGTTCGAGGACGCGCCGCCGCCGGACCGCCCCGAGGTCGACGTCGCCCCGCTGGACCTGCCGCGGCCGCGGTCGTTCCTGCGGCTGATCACCGGGATGAAGCCCGCCGTGCTCGGCGCCGCCGGGGCCGCGGTGCTGGCCGCGGGCGTGGCGCTCACCTTGTACCTGCGGCCCGACCCACCAGCTCCCCCTGCGCCCGCCGCAGGCACCTCGACCGTAGTGAACTCCACGTCAGCACAACAGACAGGCGAGGGCGGCCGTTGAGCCAACGAACAGCGACTCGAGCACGTACCGGGCACGTCCTGGACGAGCAGGCCGGCAGAGTGCTGGCCGCCGTCGAGGCCGATCCCAGCGCACCGGTCGCCGTTGCCATCGTCGCTCCTGGTGGCTATGGCAAGACCACGTTCCTCCGCGCGCTGCGGCGGATCTACGAGAACGCGGGTGTCCGCGTCGCCGACCAGCCCGGCAGCGACTGCGCGGTCCTCGTCGACGACGCGCACACGCTGCCGGAGGACAAGCTGGCCGCGCTGGCCGACGCGTCCCGGCTGGTGATCACGCTGCGCCCGTGGCCACGGTCGACGGCACTGACCGAACTCACCCGATCAGTGGGTTCCACCGTGCTGCTCACACCTTTGGATCGTTCTCAGGTCCGCACGCTCGCGACGGGTGTGTTCGGCGCGGCGCCCGCCCCCGAACTGGTGGAATTCCTGCATACCCAAACGGGTGGAGTTCCGGCGTTCGTGGACCGGGTGGTCAAGGCGATGGGCACCCGCCCGGCGACCGAGCTCCCCGAGGCCGCCCTGGCCGCGTTCCGCTACGACTTCGATCTGCTGGACGCGGACGTCCTGCAGTACGTGCTGGCCGCCCAGGCCGGAGCCGGACTGCGCACGGACCTGCTGGCGTCGCTGCTCGACCGCGATGCCAACGAGGTCGTGACCGTCATGGAGGCGGCGCGCGCGACCGGCCTGCTGGGCCACGACGGCGCGCTGCTGCCGATCTGCCACCGGGCGATCAACGCGGTGATCCCCGCCGAGCGCGGACTCGCTGTGCGGCAACGACTTGCGGAGCTGCTGCTGGAGCGTGGCGAATCGGTGCTGCCGTTGGCGCGGTCGTTGCTGGGCAGCGGGGTCGGCGGTGCCGGTGTGGCAGCGGCATTCCACGCCGCCGCGACCGAGGCCCTGACCGAAGATCCCGCGCTGTCAGCGAAACTGTTCGCCGCCGCGGTGGCCGCAGGCCGGCCGTTGGTGAAGTCCGCGTCCGGGTGGGCGCGGGCGTCGGCACTGGCCGGCGACCTCGATTCCGCGCTGCGCCTCGCCGACCAGGCCATTTCCGGCGAAGACCCGGCGGGACGAATCGACGGCGCACGGGTCGCGGCGACCGCACTGGCCCATCGCGGCCAGCTCGGCCGGTCCGCGGAGCTGTACCGGTGGTCCGGGGACGGCTCGTTCGCCATGATCGGGATGATCGGCACGGGGTGCCTGGACCAGGTGCCCGCGCCGCCCGGCGACAAGCCGCCGACGCTCCTGGACGGCGCTGCTTCGCTGATGGCCCAAGGGGTCCGCGAGTCGGTGACCGGCAGCCCGGTGGAGGCGTTGTCGGCTCTCGTGCGCGCCGCCGGTCTGCTCGAACCCGCGGGCAGGGGCGTGCTGCTCCCGGACAGCCCGGCGGCTTTGGCCGCTTTGGTGGCTTTGCAGTGCGGTGAACTTGGTGTCGCGGAGTCCGTTTTGGACCGTGCGGTGGCGGCGAACATGGGCGGCCCGCTGCTGGCCACCCGGCACCGGTTGCTGCAGGCCTGGATCTGCATGATGCGCGGGCAACTCAGCACCTCAGCGTCCATTTTGGCCTCGACCCGGCCGCGCGAACCGCGGGACTGGCTGTTCGCGGTGGCCCTGGAAGTCGGCCTGGCGCGGCGGAACAGCGATGTGCAGACGTTGCGGCGGATCTGGTCGCAGGCGTGTGACGCCGTTGTCCGGCACCCGGTCGACCTGTTCACGCTGCTGACGCTGGGCGAGTTCGTTGTCGCGGCTGCGAAACTCGGCGACGAGGCCCGGCTCGGCCCGCACCTGTTGGAAGCAAAGGCGTTGGCCGCCCGGCTGGGCGACCCGTCGTTGTGGCTGGCCTCCTTGCACTGGAGCAACCTGCACGCCGCGATCGTCGCGGAGAAGCCCGCCGACGAGCACGTCACAGCGCTTTCCGGGAACCCCAGCGGGTTCGGGCAGCGGCTCGCCGAGGCCGCCCAGTGCTGGCTGGATCTCATGGCGGGCAAAGTGGATCCGGTACGCGCCGAGACCGCCGCGCGGGGCCTGCACGACGCGGGCATGTGGTGGGACGGCGCCCGGCTGGCCGGCCAGGCCGCGATCCGCACGTCCGACCGCAAGGCCATGGTGACGTTGCTGGACTGCGCGCGGGAACTCCAGGGCCGCCAGGCCGCGGCCGACCCCACCCCGCCGACCAGCGCGGAAAGCCCGTTGAGCGAACGGGAACAGGAGGTCGCCGCGCTCGTCCTGCAGGGCATGACCTACAAGCAGGTTGGCGACCAGCTGTTCATCTCGGCGAAGACGGTCGAGCACCACATGGCCCGCATGCGCCAGCGCCTCGGCGCCACCAGCCGCAGCGAGCTGCTCAACCGACTACGGACGCTGACCTCGCGGTCACCCGGATCAGCCTGACACCCGGATGACGGTCCGCATACTCGCGGACCGTCATCCTTTTTCGCTCGAAATGGGACCAGGCCCACCAAATCGGGTGATCAGCCTCGAACAGCCCACGCAGCTCCTCGCGATTGCCGTTGTACAGCTCGGTCTGCGTGAACAACCGCCAGATACTCCGGCGCACCACCCTCGCCATCACCAGGCTGCGCGGAAGGTCAAGCCACACAACGGTATCCGCCCGTGTCCACAACAGATCGCCGAGATACCGGTGGTACTGGTCCTCGGCGACCCACCGCTCCCGCGCCGCGAACTTCGCCACATCCGCCTCGAACTCCGGACGTTTCACCCATCCGGGACCGTGGTGCAGGGCGTCCATCTCGTAGTGCGGCATGCCGAACCGCGCCGAGATCTTGCGGGCCAGCGTCGTCTTGCCCGACCCGGTACTACCGGCCACCAGCACCCTGTCCATGACTCGAGCCTAGGAACTCCGGCAACGGGCTTTTCCGCCGGATGATCCATTCCGCACCCCCGTTCGGATCATGGTCCACAGCGCCGTTCCGCCCGATGAGGCGGATGACAAGGCAAATCCCGCGCTCGCGCGGACGGCGCCGAGTAGGGTCCGGGCGAGCGGGCGCGGGGGGCTCGGCCAGGAGGGGGATCTCATGGGGGTCTCACTGTCGCCGATCTCGGTCGCCCGCCGACCATGGCGTCAAGAACACGGAGAATTCATTGAACCGGTCTTACCGAAGACTGTTAGTCGGTGCGGTGGCTGCGCTCAGCATGATCAGCCTGGCGCAACCCGCTGTCGTGGCAGCCGCACCGGCTCAGCCTCCGACGGTCGAGAACAAGGGGGCCGGCACCACGGTGGACGCCGGACGGCAGCGGGCGAACGCCGACGCCGCCGTGACCGCCGCCCGGCAGCTCGCCGCCTACCAGGACGAGTTCATCGCCCTCGCCGCCCCGGCCGCCCAGCAGGTGCAGACCCAGTACAACCTGCCCGCGTCGGTGACCATCGGCCAGGCGATCCTGGAGTCCAACTGGGGCCGCAGCACGCTGTCGGTGAACGACAAGAACTACTTCGGCTTCAAGTGCGTCGACGCCAACACCCCCGGCCCGATCGCGAGCGGCTGCCACGCGTACACCACCCAGGAGTGCACGCCCACCGAGTGCCATGACGTGACCGCGTACTTCCGCGTGTACGCCTCGATGACGGACTCCTTGCGGGACTACGCGCGGCTGCTGACGACCGTCGCCGCTTACGCCCCGGCGTTGCCCTATCGCAACGACCCGAACCGGTTCATTCAGGAGGTCGCGAAGAAGTACGCGACCGACCCGGACTACGCCACCAAAGTCATCTCGCTGATGCAGACGTACAACCTGTACGGGTACAACAGCGTCTCGGTGTCGACCGTGGTGGCGTGGAGCCAGTTCCTGCAGGTGTACGGCCGGGGCATGCCGAGTGCGCACGCCTACCAGCGGCCGTACTCGCCGTCCCAGGGCTGGCTCGATTGGGTGGATCTCGGTGGCGTAATAGGGGGTACTCCCAAGGCCGTCGAGTTCCAGAACAGCCTCTACGTGTTCGCGGTCGGTTCGCCGGACCGCCACCTCTACATGAAGGTGTACAACCCGTCGCTGGGTTGGGGTTTCTGGACCGACCTGGGCGGCACCGTCGACGGCACCCCGGTCGCGGTCTCCGCGGGCGACAAGCTGCATGTGTTCCTGCGTGACTCGTCGACCCTGCACCTGGCGCACCGAGTGCTCGACGGTACGACCGGCACCTGGGCCGACTGGGAGGACCTCGGCCAGACCCTCGGTGCGGCGCCGTCGGCGATCACGACGCCCGCGAACGAGGTGCACGTGTACGCCGTCCAGTCGCCGAGCGGCCACCTGCTGCAGCGCGTGTTCAAGACGGACACCGGCTGGGGTGACTGGGCGGACCTGGCCGGAACTCTCGACGGCACCCCGGGTCTGGGGTTGCTGGCCTACAAGC
>CBIMJO010000613.1:0-6250 GCA_966244135.1 uncultured Actinocrispum sp.
CGGCTCGAGCGCCTCCAGGATGCCCTTGGCGTCCTTGTCGGCCATCATCCCGACCACCGCGATCAGCTTGCGGAACGCGAACTCCTCGCCCAGCGCGGCGGCAAGCGCGTTCGCCCCATGGGGGTTGTGCGCGGCGTCGATGAAAACGCTTGGCGCGGACCGCATCCGCTCCAGCCGTCCGGGCGCGATCGCGGCGGAGAAACCCTGCCGGACCGCCTCGACGTCCAGCTGCCGTTCCGCGCCCGCGCCGAAGAACGCCTCCACCGCGACCAGAGCGCGCACGGCGTTGTCGGCCTGGTGCTTTCCGTGCAGCGGCAGGAAAATGTCGTCGTAGACACCGCCGAGGCCCTGCAGCTTCAGCAGCTGCCCGCCGACGGCGACCTCACGTTCCAGCACGCCGAACTCCTGGCCCTGGCGGGCGACCGTGGCGTCCACTTCGGCCACTCGCTCCAGCAGCACCTGCATCACCTCGGGCCGTTGCTCACCGAGGATCGCGATCGAGTCCGGCTTGATGATCCCGGCCTTCTCCCGGGCGATCCCGGTCACATCCGGGCCGAGGTAGTCGGTGTGGTCGATGTCGACCGGGCCGATCACCGCGACCTCCGCGTCGACCACGTTCGTCGCGTCCCAGCCGCCGCCGAGGCCGACCTCCACGACCGCGGCCTCCACCGGCGCCTCGGCGAACGCCGCGTACGCCATCCCGGCCAGCACCTCGAACTTGGTCATCCGCACGTCGCTCGCGGCGTCCACCATGGACACATACGGCTCGATTTCCCGGTAGGTCCGCACGTACTGCTCGGGGCTGATCGGGGCGCCGTCGAGCGCGATGCGCTCGGTCACCAGCTGCAGGTGCGGGCTGGTGAACCGGCCCACCCGCAGCCCGATCCGGGTCAGCAGCGCGTCGATCAGCCGCGTCGTCGAGGTCTTGCCGTTCGTGCCGGTCACGTGCAGCACCGGGTAGGACCGGTGCGGGTTGCCCAGCACGTCCATCAGCATGGTGATCCGGTCGAGCGACGGCCCGATCTTGGTCTCCGGCCACCGGGTGTCCAGCTCGGCCTCGACCTCGCGGAGAACCTGCAGCGCATCGGGGTCAGTCACGTCAACCGAGTCTAGTGTCCCGCCGTCAGCCCGGCCGCCGGGCGGGGGAACAGGGCGCGGGGCTGGGGGAGGTCGCCGGACAGGCCGAAGCATTGGTCGGCGATGCGCTGAGCCGCGGTGGGCAGGAACGGGGTGAGCTGGTTGGCGAGGGAACGGCAGGTGGTCAGCAGCGCCGTCAGCACAGTGTCGAGGCGGTGGGTGGCGCTGGGGTTGCCGGACTGCTCGGCTTGGGCGAGGTCCCAGGGGCGGGAGTGGACGAGGTAGAGGTTGGCGGCCGTCACGATGTTCCACACGGCGGAGGTGGCGCGGCGGAAGTCGGCGACGGCGAGGGCGTCGTCGATCTGGGCCGGCGCGGACTCGCGTTCCCGGCGGAGGTCGTCCGTCTGGATGGCTGTCGGGGGACGGCCGTGGCGGTAGCGGTGGACCATCACCGTGACGCGTTCGATGAGGGTGCCGAGCCCTTTGGTCAGTTCTTTGTGCGCCTGCGCAGCGGTGTACTTGGGGCCGTTGGAACGCAGTAGCCACCAGCGGACGGCGTCGTCACCGTATTGGTGGACAAGATCACGCGGATCGGCAGTTCCCGGATGCGGTGCGTGCACGTAGATGTGGGTCGGCACCGGCATCCCCGCGGACAGCAGCATCGCGGGCCAGTACACGGCGTGCTGGCGCAACGACTCCGCGCCGATGACGTGCACACGGTTGTCGTTGTTCGCCCACCACCGTTGGTAGTGCGCGTCGCCCAAGCTCGTGAGGTACCCGACCGGGATCTCGGGCACGGGGATGTCGGTCATCTCCATGCCCAGGACCTCGTCGCGGTAGCGGGCAGGCTCGATGCTGAGCCTGCCGCTCACCACCAGCTCGCGCACCGCACAGGCATGCCGGGAGAGCTGGAACTGGCCACCGGAGATGTCCGCGGCCCGCAACTCAGGTTCAGCCGGTCCCATGGACTCGTTGGAGGACAAGGTAAGCGTGTCCCGCAGCGCCGGCGCGGCCAGGAACCGGACCCGCGCACCGCTCAGGCGTCGCTGCCGCGCGAGCACGTCGGCCTGCACCAGTTCCAGCGCATGGGTGAGCCCCGGCGCGTGGACGGTGGTGGTCACGTAGAACCGGGACATCTCCCGACCGTAGCAAGGAAACCGTGTGGCCAGTGCGTGTTTTTCACCTGATGACAGGGAGTTCAGGCGACCGGAACACGCGGTAGTCGCTGTCCACCGCGTAGACCTGGCAGCCAGGTTGCGCCGCCGCCCACGCCGGGCCTTCGGCGCCCATGGCGAAGGCAGCGGTCGCGGTGGCATCGGCCGTGGTCAGGTCGGCGGCCTGGATCGTGATGCTGAGCAGGCCGTACGCGGGCAGACCGGTGCGGCCGTCGATGATGTGCTGACCACGTTCGTACTCGGCCGAAGTAGCGACAGCGCCGTCGCGGACGCCCAGCACCGCGCTGATCTCGTTGGCGTTGTCGGGATGCCGGAGGCCGACCCGCCAGGGCTGGCCGTCGGAGGGTTCGCCCGCGGTCACCACGTCACCGCCCGCGTTGATGCAGAACCGTTCGAGCCCGCTCTCGCGGAGCATCTCCGCGGCGCGCTGCACCGACCAGCCCTTCACCACTGCGCACGGGTCGAACGGGCGCCCGGGCAGGCGCGCCCGGAACGCGCCGCCGGAGTCGCGCTCGTATCGCGAGCACAGGTCGAGTACCTCCCGGAGGTCGTCGCTGACCTCCGGGATCTCGCCGCGGTCGTACCGGCAGACCTCACTGGTCAGCCGGAACGGGCTGAACCGCAGGTCCACCTCGTGCAACCAGTCGAAGACACGGTCGGCGTCCTCAGAACTACCGTCGCGCAGGTCGACCGATACCGGGAAGCCCATGACCTGCTCGACGCGGGTGGCGGGCATCAGGCACCCTTCGCGTCGATCGCGGCCTGCAGCGACTTGACGTACGAGTCGCTGGTCTGGGTCGCGCCGGAGACGGTGTCCACCTGGGCGCTCTGCGCCTGCAGGGTCTCCTGGACCAGCTGCGGCGCGGCCATCCGGGACGGCCCGGTGTCCGGCAGCCGCAGGAACTGCACTCCTGTGATCTTGTCGCCGGTGAACGTCACCTGCACCTGGACCGTGCCGTGCGGGTTGCGCTCGGCGGAGCCCTGCACGGTCTTGGTCGTCGCGGTCGGCGTGCTGGTGGTGCCCGGCGAGGACGACGTCGCAGGCGCGGGCGTCGAGGGGATCACGGCGGGCGGCGGCTGCGCGACCACGTCGCCGTCGGCGCCCGGTTCGTACTGCCAGACGAAGTAGAACCCGATGGCACTCAACACAATGGCGGGGATGACCCGTCGCATGACTTGCTGTTCCTCTCAACTCGCCAGGCTGAAACGCTCGGCGTGGATCTGGTCCTTGGGCACGCCCAGTTCGCGCAGCCCCTTGAGCACGACGTTGGTCATCGGCGGCGGGCCGCAGACGAACACGTCCCGGTCCCACACATCCCGGACCGTCCCGGCCAGGCTCTTCGCGCCGAGCAGCGGGCCGTACTCGTCGTGGGCGGTGGGCGGCCCGGTGAGCAGGTGCAGCATCGCGCCGCGGGTCCGGGCGATGTCCGCGAGTTCCTGCAGCAGAACGGCATCGTCTCGCTTGTTCACCCGGTAGAGCACGACGACGTGCCCGCGGATCTCCTCCAGCAGCGCCCGGATCGGTGTCACGCCAACGCCTCCCGCGATCAGCAACGCGTTCGGCTTGATCTGGTGCAACGTCGTGAACGCGCCATACGGGCCTTCGGCGAACACCCGCGTGCCGGGCTTCAAGGCCCGCAGGCTCGCGCTGCCATCGCCGACGGCCTTTGCCGTGAGCCGCAAGGTCTTCCCATCGGGCGCGGCCGAGAGGGAGTACGGGTTCGCCTGCCACCAGCGGCCCTTGGTCAGGAACCGCCAGAGGAAGAACTGCCCGGCCTTGGCGCCCAACCGGTTCAGGTCACGCCCGGTCATGTACACCGAGACCACGTTGTCCGACTCCGGCACGACCGCGGTCACCCGCAGCTGGTGCCGAAGGTTGCGCCACAGCGGCAGAATCACGCGGCCGACGAGGACCGCGCCCAGTGCGGCACCCCACATCGCCCACCAGTAGGCCCGGCCGAAAGCGGAGCCCACAAAGGACTGGCCGGTCGCGATCTGGTGAGTGAAAGCCAGCACCACGGCGATGTAGGTGTACAGGTGGATGAAGTGCCAGGTCTCGTACGCCATCCGGCGGCGGGCGTACTTCGCCGACACGCCACCGACGATGAGGATCAGCGCGAACGCGACCAGCGCCCGCAGGATGCCCTCGGTGGTCTCGGCCAGGCTGATGACCTCGGCGACCGGCCCGGTGCCGGAGAGGTTCGCGTAGCCGAAGGCGATGAACACCAAGTGCCCCACCAACAGCCACAGCAGGCCGAACCCGGTCCACCGGTGCAGGCTGGTCAGCCGGTCCATGCCGAGCCTGCGGTCCAGCCACGGCAGCCGCGCGACCAGCAAGAGCTGGAACGCCATCAGCAGGGCCGCGTACAGCCCGAACAGCCGGCCGATGGTGATCAACGGGTCCGCCGAGGGGCCCGCGTCGGCGAACAACGCCGTCACGATGCCCAGGTTGGCTCCCATGAGGACGTACAGGCCGGCCCGGGCCAGCGCCCTGGGGCGCGTCAGGTGCAGGGTCGTCATGCCGTCAAGACTCGCGGGCGTTCCTGTGCTGATCCTGTTCCCAACCTGTCGAGTTGCTATGGGTGGCCCGGTCGTCTCGCCACGCGCGCGAGGGTGCCGCACCATGGAGGTGTGAACAAGAAGAGCCCGGTGCGTCTGCTCGTCGTCGACGACGAGCCGCACATCGCCGACCTGGTCGCGACGGTCGCCCGCTACGAGGGCTGGCACGCGATCACCGCGGGGACCGGCGAGGACGCGCTGAAGGAGGCCGCGAGCTTCAGCCCGGACATCGTGGTGCTCGACCTGATGCTGCCGGACGTCGACGGGTTCACCGTGCTCGACGGGTTGCGGGCCAGCGGCGCGATGGTGCCAGTGGTGTTCCTCACCGCCAAGGACGGCACCGCGGACCGGATCGCCGGGCTCACCCGCGGCGGCGACGACTACCTGGTCAAGCCGTTCTCGGTGGAGGAGCTGATGGCGCGGCTGCGGGCGGTCCTGCGCCGCAGCACCGGCCCGTCGTGGAAGCGGTCGGTGCTGGAGGTCGCCGACCTGACACTGGACGAGGACACCCGCGAGGTGCGCCGCGGCGAGCAGCAGATCAACCTCACGCCGACCGAGTTCGAGTTACTGCGCTACCTGATGCGCCGCTCGCCGGCGGTGCTCACCAAAGCGCAGATCCTGGACCACGTATGGGAGTACGACTTCGGCGGCCGGTCCAATGTGGTCGAATTGGTCGTGTCCCACTTGCGCAGGAAGATCGACGACGGTCATGAGCCACTGATCCACACCGTCCGCGGCGTTGGGTACGTCGTGCGGCGGGTCGCGGGGTGAAACGCTGGCGGGAGACCCGGCTCGGCACGCGCCTGGCGCTCGCGCTGGGCGCGGTGTCGCTCGTGGTGTTCGGGATCGTCGGCACCGTGCTGGTGCTCAGCACCCGAGGTTACCTGGAGCGGCAGTTCGACTCGCAGATCGCCAAGGTCGAGACGGACCAGGTGAACTACCTGAACAAGCCGAAGACCCCGGTCGCCTGGTACGCGGCGATCTTCACGCTCAACGACGGCAAGGCCACCAGCCGCCCGGACAGCCCGGCACCGCCGGGCGACCTGCGCCAGCTGGCCAGGGTCGCGGAGAACTCCAGGGGCAGCGACAACTACTTCGAGACCGTGTTCCTGCACGGAGACGGCCTCTACCGGGCGCGGGCGTGCCCGATCCCCGCCCGGCCCAACCAGGTGATGGTCACCGCGGCGCCACTCGCGGACCTCAACGACACCGTCCGGTGGCTGGTGATCATCCTGGCCAGTACCTTCGGCGCCGCGTTGGTGGTGCTGGTCGTGGCCGGGCGGTTGGTGTTGCGCAAGGGTTTGCGCCCGTTGAGCGACATGGCCTCGACCGCGCATGACATCACCGCGCACGACCTCACCGACTCCGCGCGCCTGCCGGTGCGCGCCCAGGGTGCCGGTGGCGGACCCGAGGTCGAGGAGCTACGGACCTCGTTCAAC
>CBIMJO010000614.1:0-6246 GCA_966244135.1 uncultured Actinocrispum sp.
AGGCCGGTCACCGCGTCGGTGGCGCGTTCCAGGGTGACGATCACCGGCCACCAGGCGGCGGCCTGCAGCCCGGCCGCGGACGGCTCGACGACGGCCTGCTGGAAGACGTTCCGCAGGTCGGAGAGCTGCCGGTAGATCTGGCGGCGCAGCTGGACGCGTTTGGCCGAACCGGACAGCCCGTACTCGATGTACTTCCCCAGGGCGTCCAGAACCGCCAGAAGGTGTGTTCCCACCCGGGGCTTGAAGCTGCCCGGCCACAGCAGGTAACCGACGACGAGGACGATCGTGCAGCCGATGGCGGTGTCCATCAGCCGCGCGAGGACCAGGCCCCAGTTGCTGGCGTGCGCCAAGTCGAGCTGAACTATCACCAATGGGGTGACGAACGTGGAGAACATGCCGTAGTTGCGGTCCCGGCCGATCGGCAGCGCCGCGGCGATCACCGCGACCAGCAGCACCAGGATCCAGCCCTGCGGATCGAACGCCAGCACGGCCGCGCCCAGCACGACACCGGCCAACGTCCCCAGCCCGCGCAGCACCGCACGGCCGAACACCGACCCGAAGTCGGGTTTGAGCACGATCGCGACCGTCAACGCGACCCAGTACGGGTACTGCAGTTTGAGGATCCAGCCGAGCCACTCGGCCAGCGCCATGCAGGCCATCAGCCGCAGCGCGTGCGACCAGGCGACCCAGCTGCCGAACGTGGTGTCCAGCCAGTCGCCGAGCCGCTCGCGCCACGGCACCGAGTCGTCGTCCAGGTCGCGGGCATCCTTCTTGCCGCTCTTGACAGTCAGCCCTTCCAGGCCGGCGCGCAACGCCGCCAGGCCCCGCGAGGCCTCTTCGAACTCCGGCGGCGCGGACAGCGGGCGGTCGAGCCGGATCGCCTCGGCGACGGTCGCGAGGTGCACGACGACCTCGGCCGGCGGCCGACGGCCCACGTTCACCAACGCCACGCTCGCCTCGATCACCGGCGTGGTCTCGGCGAGCAGGTTCATCAGGCGGCGGTAGGTCCGGTCCCGCCCGGAGAGACGTGAACGGGCGGTCAGCAACGCGTCGTAGGCCGCGTTGAGGACGTTGGTGAGACCGACACGGGCCGCGCGGGCCTCGGGCGTCCCTGAGGCCGCCAGCATCACCGCCAGTTCGTCGTAGACCTGTGCCACCGCAGCACGTTCCGGCCCGGTGGCGCGCACGGTCCAGCCCGCGATCGCCAGCAGCCACGCGAACACCGCGCCGACGACGAACCAGAACGTCGAGAAGATCGCGTCCCGCGGCTGCCCGGAGCCGAGGGTCGCGAACACCAGGAGTTGCAAGGCGGCCAGCGACGCGATGTTGCCCGAGACGCTGATCACCGCGGACGCACCGGCCAGGGCGACCAGCACGATCGCGGTCCACCACCCGTGCCCGGAAGCCGACCCGCCGAGGAAGAACCCAGCGGCGCCGCCGAAGATCGCCCACCCGATCCGGCGCGCGCGGTACCGGTACGGCCCGTCCTGATCGCCGAACGTGGCACAAAGCGCGCCCTGGGAGATCAACGCGCCGATGTCCGGCCGCCCGAACGCCATCCCCAGGCCGATGGGTCCGGCGATACCGATCGCCGCCCGCACAACACGTTTCCACGAGATCGGCACGGACTTCGGCCGCAACAGCTGAACCAGCCAATGCGGAGCGCCGACATCCCTCCCCGTCGCCGTCGTCCCCGCCACAGGCCCATCTAAACAAAGATCGGGCCCGGTAGCGGCGCTACCGGGCCCGATCTTTAACTACTCAAATCAAGCCTTGCGACGGCGGACGAAAACCAGCGCGCCGACACCGCCGAGGACGAGCACGCCGCCCAGGACCAGCGGGAGGGTGATCGAGGCACCGGTGTTGGCCAGCTCGTTCTTGGCCTGCGGGGCGGGCGGGGCCTCGGTGCTGGGGGTGCTCACGGTGACGGCCCAGTTCGCGGTGGCCTTGGCCTCCAGGTTGACCTTGCCGTTGCCGGCCAGGATCAGCGCCTGGGACTCCTTCTTGCCGACGAACAGGCGGCCGGAGGTGAGGGTGGCGTCGGCCTTGACGGTGATCTCCGCCGAGCCGTCGGCCTGGCCGGCCGGGACGTTCACGTAGAACTCGTACTTGTCCTTGGTGGCCTGCTTCTTGCCGTCGAGCTCCTTGCCGTCCTTGTCGGTGATCTTGACACCGGCCGGGAGCTTGCCCTGGATCACGACGTTGTCGGCGTTGGTGGCGGCGGTGAACGGGCCGATCAGCGAACCGGGCTTGCCCGACAGCTTGTCCGGGGTGACCGACAGGGCCGGCTTGGGCTCCTGCTTGTCGGCGTTCTTCTCGGCGTTGTCGACCAGCCAGTTGTAGACGTCGCGGACGTCGGCCTTGGTGCCCTCGCTGATCTTTTCCTTGTTGTTCGGGTCAACCTGGCCGATCACGTCGATCAGCTTCTTGTCGTCGCTGAAGTGCCAGGCCGCCGTCTGGGTGGCGGTGATGGCCTCCTGCACGCTGAGGCCATCGTGGAGCTTCAGCCCGGTGGCCTTCTGGATGGCGTCGGTGCCGAGGTTCGGGTAGCTGTGCTGGAGCAGCCAGTTGATCTTGCCCGCGTTCTTCGGGAAGGAGCTCTTCTTGTTGGAGTGCTGGTCCCAGGGCTTCTCGACGTACTCGACGTTGAAGTCGATCTCGGTGTCGATGTCGACGCAGTAGGCGTTGAGGGTCTTGCCGCCGACCTTCAGGTCGAACAGCTTGGCGTCGAAGGGGGTCGAGCCCTGGTCCTTCAGGTCGCTGACGGCGACCTTGAAGCCGACGTTCCCCCCGGAGGCTTCGCCGGCCTTGGCGGTGACGGCATCATCCGCACCGGCGGGAATGGCCGATGCCATCAGGCCGATCGCAGTCACACCCAACAGCGCGGCACCCGCGCGCAGCTTCCCGACTCGCCTCACGACTGATGCTCCCTCTATTCGGTCCGTGCCCCGGAACGCAATCACTCTGTGTTGTGTACGAACACCATCGAGCGGCGTGACTCTATACACCCCGGAATGACGATCGACTCCGGGGTGTACAAAGCGCGGGCAAATACCTCTTTAGGGGGTCGCCCAATCGATGACGACCTGGTCAAGCACGTTGAGCGGCAGCGGGCCGCCGCCGATCACCAGGTCATGGAAGGCGCGGATGTCGAAGCGATCACCCATCGCGGACTCGGCCGCGGCGCGGATTCGCTGAATTTCCAACCGGCCGACCATATAGGACAACGCCTGACCTGGGTAGGCGATGTAACGGTCGACCTCGGTGCCGATCTCCAGCGCGGGCATGGGCACGTTGGCGGTCATGTAGTCCACGGCCTGCCGCCGCGACCAGCCCTTGGCGTGCAGGCCGGTGTCCACGACCAGCCGCCCGGCCCGCACGGCGTCCATGGAAAGCATCCCCAGCCGGGCTATATCGCCTGAATAGAGGCCCATTTCCTCGGCCAGCCGCTCGCAGTAAAGGCCCCAGCCCTCGGTGTAGGCGTTCACGTTCGCGATCCTCCGCAAAAGCGGCAGATCCGTGAGCTCACTCGCGATTGTCAGCTGGAAGTGGTGCCCCGGCACCGCCTCATGGAACGCCGTTACCTCTGACGTGTGCTTATGCCGTTCCTGCGGCTGATATGTATTGGCGAAATAAGTCCCGGCCCGGGACCCGTCCATCGACGGCGGCATGTAGTACGCCATCGGCGCACCCGGGGCTTCGGCGTCGCCGATCGGTTCGACCTTGCAACTGTGCGACGGCAGCCGGCCGAACCACCGCGGCGCGACCTCCTCCGCGCGCTGGATGGCGGTGCGGGCCGCGGTGAGCAGCTCCTCACCGGACTCCCAGCGCAGCGAGGGGTCGGTCTTCAGCCGCGTGAAGATCTCCTGGAGGTCAGAGGTGCCGAAGACCCGCCCGCCGATGGTCGAGAACTCGGCCTGGATCTGGTCCATCAGGTCGAGGCCGATCTGGTGCAGCTCGTCGGGGGTGCGGTCGGTCGTCGTGTGGTAGCGCGACAGGGACGCGTACATCTGCTCGCCGCCGGGCAGCCAGGACAGGCCCGGCCGCTCCTCGGGGCGCGCGTGCGGGGCGATCTCGTCGGCCAGAACCTGCCGGTACGCGGCGAAAGCCGGCCGGACGACTTCGGCAAGCAGGCGGTTGCGGTCGGCCACAAAGGACTCGACGGCGTCCTCTGGCGGCGTCGGACGGGTGAGCACATCAGTCTCGGCCGAGGCGAGATAACGGTCCAGATGCGAAATCGCCGCCTGAACGAGATGCGCGACCGGCACCCGGCCGGCGGCGAGGCCCTCACGATGACGGTCCGCGACCACCGCGAGGTAGTCCGGCAGTCCGGACAAACGAGTCAGATAGTCGCTCGCACGCTCGGCGTTGGACAGCTGGGTCATCGGCAGCATCGTCAGCAATGCCGACGCCGGGCCAATGAACAGGTCCGTGATCGTGTACTCGGCCATGTGCGAGTCGATCCGGTCGGCCGCGGCCCGCGCCTGCTGCGCGATCACCGCCAGCGTCACCGCGTCGCCGGCGTCCACTCCGGACTTCGCGGCGGCGTCCGCCCGCTCGGCGATGTCCAGCACCTTGCCGCGGAAGTCCCGCTCCGCCGCCGCGGACGGGTCGCCGAGCAGGGCGTCGTACCCCGGGATGCCATAGAGCGACGCACCGACGGGGTCGTGCTCGAACTCAAGCTGGACAAGCTCGTCCGCCAGTGCGTTGGCCTCGTTCGTCATATCAAGACACTAGTCAGTGACTCCCCATTCGCGGTGCAGCTTGGCCCGGCGTTCCTTCCAGCGCTCCATGACGTCGGGCATCTCCTCGTGCAGGTAGTCGAAGAACGCCACGGTTTCCCGCATCCGCCGGCCCGCGCGGGTGTGCACGCCGAGGGCCTCGATGCCATCGTCCAGGATGGACCGCCAGCGCATCACCAGCTGCTCGCGCTGGGTGATCATGTCGTACCACATGTCCGCTTTGAGGAAGTAGAAGTCGCGCCGCGAGCCCGGCTCCCGGCGGCGTTCGATCATGTCGACCTGGGTGAGGTAGCGCACCGCGCCGGAGATGGCCGCCGGGCTGACCTGCAGCACGTCCGCCAGTTCGGCGGCGGTCAGCCTGGCCGCGTCCTCGGCGAGCAGCGCCACGAACACGCGCGCTGCCATCCGCTGCATCCCAGCGTCGGCCAGCTGGCCGGCGAACCGCTCGATGAACTCCTGGACCCCAGCTCTGTCCCGGCCTCCGGCCGCCTCCTCGCTCACCGAAGCATCCTCTCGCGTAGATAGTTGCAACAGGTAAGTTTATACGCTTTCTTAACTTCATGATTTTGTGAAACGAGTGTAGCGTCTGCGCCATGACACCTGCGATATCCGTGTCCGGCCTGGTGAAGACGTTCGGCCGGACGCGCGCGCTCGACGGTCTGGATCTGACCGTCACCACTGGGGAAGTACACGGCTTCCTGGGCCCGAACGGCGCCGGCAAGTCGACCACGATCCGGGTCCTGCTGGGCCTGTTGCGCGCGGACAGCGGCACGGCCCAGCTGCTCGGCGGCGACCCCTGGGGGCAAGCCGCCGAACTGCACCGCCGGCTGGCCTACGTGCCCGGCGATGTGACGTTGTGGCCCACCCTGTCCGGCGGCGAGGTCATCGACCTGCTCGGCCGGCTGCGCGGTGGCCTGGACGTCAAGCGCAAGACCGCGCTGCTGGAACGGTTCGAGCTGGACCCGACCAAGAAGGGCCGCACCTACTCCAAGGGCAACCGACAGAAGGTCGCCCTGGTCGCGGCGCTGGCCTCGGACGTCGAGCTGCTGATCCTCGACGAGCCGACCTCGGGCCTGGACCCGTTGATGGAGGCCGTGTTCCGCGAGTGCATCACCGAGGAGAAGGGCAACGGCCGCACCGTGCTGCTGTCCAGCCACATCCTCTCCGAGGTCGAGGCGCTGTGCGACCGGGTCTCGATCATCCGCAACGGCCGCACGGTCGAGACCGGCACGCTCAACGAGCTGCGCCACCTGACCCGCACCTCCATCAACGCCGAACTGGCAACCGCGCCAACGGGTCTGGAGCAGCTGCCGGGCGTGCACGACCTGTCCATCCGGGACACGGCGGTCAAGCTCGAGGTGGACACCTCCGAGCTGGACGCGGTGCTCAAACACCTGTCCGCGGCCGGGATCCGGTCACTGACCAGCCAGCCGCCGACCCTGGAGGAGCTGTTCCTCCGGCACTATGAAGAGGTCCGGCTGCACGAGTCGCTTCGGCGAGAACT